>DASPQS010000254.1:0-10669 GCA_035624865.1 Binataceae bacterium (SeqCode)
TCGCTCGGCCTGCTGGCGGGATTTTACTCGCTGATTTCGGCGATTAACGCGCACTTCGAACTGGCGGCACTGATGATCGCCGTAGCTTTCGTGTGCGACGGACTCGACGGGCGGATCGCGCGCGCCTCGCGAACTTCGAGCCAGTTCGGCGTCGAGTACGACAGCCTCTCCGACGTGGTCGCGTTTGGCGTGGCGCCCGCCGCCCTGGCATATAGCTGGGCACTCAGGCCGCTGGGCGCGTTCGCGATCGTGATAAGCGGACTTTACGTCGTATGTGCGGCGCTGCGTCTGGCGCGTTTCAATGTACAGACCGGAACCGCGGACAAACGGCGCTTCACGGGGCTGCCGGTACCGGGCGCCGCCGCGATGATCGCGGGCGTGGTTTTGGCCTACAGCTATTTCGAGTTCAACCTTCCGCGCACGATGTGTGTCGTAATGGCGCCGCTCACGCTGGCGCTGGCGGGCCTGATGATTTCGCGGGTGCCGTATCCGAGCTTCAAGGGAATCGACCTGCGCAAACGCGCGCAGCTCGAGTTGATGGCGGGGGTGCTGGTGGTGGCGGCGATGCTGTTCGCGATGCCGCAATTCACGTGGTTCCTGCTGTCGACGGCGTACGTGCTGTCGGGACCGTATCTGATGCTGCGGGGCGAGCGAATCGCGCTTGCCGAGCCGGTATTGAAGCCGGTTGCGGCCGAGACGCCGCCGGTTCCCAAGGCTCAGCCTGAGCGTGGTACGACGCATTGACCGCACCGTATGTATGGCGGCCCGGCGTAACCCAAGGATAACGTAAAGCCGCTTGACCCTATTCGCGTTCCACGCCTAGAATGCGAGAGTTATGTTGAAACGCTTGCAACTCGGACTGCTGCTTAGCCTGGCCCTTAGCGGGGCCCACGCCGCGGGCGTCGAGGTGCAGGCCTGAGTCGAGGCTTGAAACTGTAAGACGAACGCCCCAGGCGGTGGGCCGAACGAGCCGCCTGGGGCGTTTTCTTTTCCTGAAATTCGCATCGCGGCTCGTCTGCCGGTCCCGCCTCCGAAGGACGTTCAGGGAGATACACCGATGGCTAACTCGAACCCGGCTGCCGCGCCTTCTGCCGACCACGTCCGGATCTTCGACACCACGCTGCGCGACGGCGAGCAATCGCCCGGTTGCACCATGAACGTCGAGGAAAAGATCGCGATCGCGCGTCAGCTCGAGCGCCTCAACGTCGATATCATCGAGGCCGGTTTTGCGGCGTCCTCGCCCGGTGACTTCGAGTCGGTGCGGCGCGTCGCCGAAGCCGTGACCAATCCCGTCGTGCTGAGCCTGTCGCGCACGCGCGACGAGGACGTTGACGCCGCATTGCGCGCGGTCGATAAGGGCAGGCATCCGGGGATCCACATTTTTATCGCGACCTCGGACATCCATCTGAAGTACAAGCTCGCGATGACGCGCGAGGACGTGCTCAACGCCGCAACAGTCGCGGTGATGCGGGCCAAGCGGCATCTGGACTATATCGAGTTCTCGTGCGAGGACGCTTCGCGCAGCGAATGGGAGTTCATGGCCAAGATCTGCGCGGAAGTGATTCGCGCCGGCGCGCGCATAATCAACCTGCCCGACACCACCGGCCACGCGATCCCCGAGGAATTCGGCGAGATGTTTGCCTATATGCGGAGCCACGTCGAGGGCGCCGACAAGGTAATCTGGAGCGCCCATTGCCATAACGATCTCGGCCTGGCGGTGGCGAATTCGCTGGCGGCGATCAAAAACGGCGCGCGCCAGGTCGAGTGCACGATCAACGGCATTGGCGAGCGCGCGGGCAACACCTCGATGGAAGAGGTGGTGATGGCGCTGAAGACGCGCAAGGATTTGATGGGCGTGCGCTGCGGAATCGAAACGCGCCAGATCTATCCGGCCTCGCGCCTGCTCTCGCAGATCATCGGACAGCCGGTGCCGCCCAACAAGCCGATCGTCGGCGACAACGCCTTCGCGCACGAAGCCGGGATCCATCAGGACGGCGTGCTCAAGAACAAGCTGACCTACGAGATCATGAAGCCCGAGGATATCGGCATCCCCTCCAACAAGCTGGTGCTCGGAAAGCATTCGGGACGCCATGCCTTCGTCAACCGGCTCCAGGAGCTCGGGGTGGATCCGGCGACGATCGACGTGCAAAAGGCCTTCGCCGCGTTCAAGGATCTGTGCGACAAGAAGAAGGTCGTCTATGACGACGATATCCTCGCGCTGGCCAACGAAGAAAGCCGCCGCACGGCCGATATTTTCGAGCTCGTCGACCTCAGGGTAACTTCGTCGACGAATACCGATCCCCACGCTGCCGTAACCCTGCGCGTGAGCGGTCAGGAGCAGAGCGCCGAGGCCACCGGCGATGGAATGGTGGATGCGTGTTACAAGGCCATCTACAAAATCGCGAAGGCTAATCCGACCCTCGAGCGCTATTCGGTCAAGTCGATTACGGGCGGCACGGACGCGCTGGGCGAGGTCTCATGCCTGGTGCGCGAAGACGGGATGACGGTGGCGGGCCAGGGCGCGCACAGCGATATCGTGATGGCGAGCGCGCTTGCGCTGGTCAACGCGCTCAACCGGCTCAAAGCTCGGGCGCAGCGGCAGGCACCGGCCGCGAGCGAAGGTCCGTAGAGTCGGCGGGACTTGCCGCCAACGCGGACTTCGGCTAAGTGCTAGGGCGTTGATCGTGGAGATTGCAATCCTGTTTGCCTTGCCGAGCCGCGCGACGACGCGATGGATTCTATCCGAAAGCGGGCGATCATGACCGTCGACCGCCCCGCGCTTTTACCGCTCCGTGCGTGCGGGGCCGGTTCTTTGCAAGACTACCGATTATAATGTAGACGGTGCCGAAGCGGTGCCGCAGCGGCGTCGCGATGAAATGCTCCAACGGCGAAAGACGGATATTCAGTTTGAGGGGGGTAGTGCGCAGGGCTGCTAACCTTGTCGCGCGGAGCCCGCGCAACTCGTAAATGGCGTACAAAGTATTAGTTCTCAAGGGTGACGGAATCGGCCCCGAGGTTGTCGGCGAGGCCCTGCAAGTGCTGCGGATTGTCGCGCGGGAAGGGGCGGTTGGACTCGAGTTCAAGGAAGCGCCGATCGGGGGCCACGCGATAGACGCGTTCGGCACTTCGCTGCCGGACAACACGCTCAAGCTGGCGAAGGATTGCGACGCGATCCTGCTGGGCGCGGTCGGTGGCCCGAAATGGGACGATCCCAAGGCTGCGGACCGTCCTGAGCGCGGACTGCTCAGCTTGCGCAAGGAATTGGGACTGTTCGCCAACCTGCGGCCGGTCAAAACCGTAAAAGAGCTCATCGCCGCTTCTCCGTTGCGGCCGGACATCGTCAATGGAGTCGACCTGGTGGTGATCCGCGAGCTTACCGGCGGGATCTATTACGGCAAGCCAAGCGAGCGGCGACAGGGCGCGCAGGGCCGCGAAGCAGTCGACACCTGCGCGTACACCGAGGCGGAAATCTCGCGCGTATTGCAGTTTGCGTTCGAACTTGCGCGCGAACGGCGCAAGCATCTGACCTCGGTCGACAAGGCCAACGTGATGGCATCCTCGCGGCTTTGGCGCGAAATCGCGACCGAGCTCAGCGCCCAGTACAAGGACGTGAAGTTCGAGAATCAGTTGGTCGATTCGATGGCGATGCATCTGATTCGCCGCCCGCGCGATTTCGACGTGGTCGTCACCGAGAACATGTTCGGCGATATCCTGACCGACGAGGCGTCGGTGCTGGCGGGTTCGATGGGCCTGCTGCCGTCGGCCTCACTGGGCGAGGAACTCAACAGCGCGGGCTTCCGCGTGGGCATGTACGAGCCGATTCATGGCAGCGCGCCGGATATTGCCGGCCGCGACGAAGCCAACCCGCTGGCGGCGATCCTTTCTGGTGCGATGTTGCTCGAGCATTCGCTCGGAATGAAGTCCGAGGCCGAGCAAATCGTCCAGGCGGTCGAGGCCGTGGTGCGCGACGGCTTCCGCACGCGCGACCTTGGCAGCGGCACGGGTGTCAAGGTTATCGGATGCAAGGCGATGGGCCGGCTGGTGCGTGAACGTCTCGAGAGCCTCGAAGCCGGAGCGTGATGACTGCGGCGGGCGGCCGCGCGATAAGGCTGGCGGTGGTCGGAGCGCCGGGCACCGTCGGCAGCCAAATCGTCGAACTAATCGGCGCGCGCGAGGTCTCGTACGCCGAGCTCGAGCTGTTTGCGACCGAGGCGGGAATCTCGGCCGAAGTCGAGTCAGGCGAACGCTCGCACGCCGTTACGCAACTCGAATCGGCGGCCGACCTCGCGCCCTTCGATATTGCGTTCCTTGCGGTCCCCGAAAGCGACGCGACCAGGATAATCGCGGCGCGGCCCGGCCCGGTTCTGATCGACCTGAGCGCTGCGGCGCGCGTGCCCTCTGCGACACCAGTCGTCGCACCTGGACTGACTTCGCGAGAACGTGTGCTCGAGCTCGAGGCCGGAAAGGTGTTTGCCGTGCCCCATCCGGCGGCGCAGGTGATCGCCGCGGTCTTGAGCGCAATCGGGATCCGTTCGGGCTTCGCCGGCGCCAACGTGATGATTGCGGCGAGCGCGGGCGGCCGCGAGGCCGTGTCGAAACTGTTCAATCAGTCGGTCGACCTGCTCAATGCGCGGCTCGACGTCGGCGAGGACGAGATCCAGCTCGCTTTCAATGTGTTCCTGCCGCCCAATGGCCGCGAGCTGGCGGCGGCGATCGCGGCGCAGACCGCGGCGTTGATGGGCACGGCGCCGCAACTTACGATTCAGGTCGCGCAGGTGCCGTCCTTTCACGGTGGAGCGCTCGCCCTGTTTGTCCCGGCGGCGGCCGATATGGGTGAATGGTCCGGCCGGCTCCGCTCCGCTCCCGGAATCATACTGGTGGAGACCGATGAGGCTTCGGGGCTGATCGACGCCGTGGGTCAGGAAGGGGTTGTGGTGAGAATGGGGGGCGGCGGCTCGGGTGGCGCAGCGCTATGGTGCACGTATGACGTTGCGCGGATTGCGGCGCTCTCCGCGCTATGGATCGCCGAGACCCTCGCCTCTGTCGCCGCGTGAACCCGGGCGCGGGCGCTCGCACCTCGCACAATGCGGATACGGCTGACGCTCGAGTACGACGGCGCGCGGTACAGCGGCTGGCAGTTGCAGTCCGGGCAGGACTCGATCCAGGCGCGGCTCGAATCGGCACTCGCGAAAATTTTCGGGGAGAGCGTGCGCGTCCGCGGCGCCGGGCGCACCGATGCCGGGGTGCATGCGCGCGGGCAGGTCGCGGCATTCGACTTGCCGCGGCCGTTTGCCCCCGGCGAACTTCGCCGCGCTCTGAACGCGTTGCTGCCGGCCGATATCGCCGTGATCGCCGCCTACGAAGCTGACGCCGATTTCGACCCGCGCCGCGCCGCTCGATCGCGGATCTATGAATATCGCGTACTCAACCAGGAATGCCGTTCGGCCTTCGAATACCCTTATGCGTGGCTGGTGCGCGAAGCGCTCGACCTCGCCGCGATGAACGCGGCGGCCCGCGTCTTCCTCGGCGAGCACGATTTCGCGGCCTTTCGCACGCTGGGCTCGGAAGAGAAGACTACGATGCGGCGGGTCGATGCGAGCGAATGGCGGCGCGACGGCGCCGTCTTCACCTATCGGGTCGAAGCCAGTGCGTTTTTGCGTCACATGGTGCGCACGATGGTTGCCGCGATGGTCGAAGCGGGGCGCGGCGAGCGCTCCGCCGATGATGTCGCACGGCTCCTTGCGAGCTGCGATCGCGCACTCAGTCCGGCGGCAGCTCCGGCATGCGGTCTTTTTCTGATCGAGGTTCGCTATTGATCGGCCTGCCTGCGAGCATTGCGCAAAGCATCGTGCCGGAACCTCCCGAGCGTCGAAAAGTCTGCGCCGGACGGGCGCCGGCGCATCCTCGGACCACAAAATCCCTGTCGCACAGCGGGAAAAACGCTCCCTGTGCAAAAATTTATGCGATTTCCGCGAAAAAAGCCCAATTTTCGCTCGCCGACGCTTGAAAAACACTTCGCGCTTGGTCACCCTCTTTCCAGGCCAACTGGGCCGCAAGGAGGAGGATGATGACGCAGTCGCAGGTCGCAGCCCATCTCGCCGACAAGGTCGGCATCAGCAAAAAGCAGGCAAAGTCCGCACTCGAGGAACTTACCGGCCTGGTAGTGCGGGAACTCAAAAGAGAGGGTTCGTTGCGTCTGGCCGGACTCGGTATCTTCCGCAAGCGCAAGACCAAGGCGCGTATGGGGCGTAATCCCGCCACCGGCGCCGCGATCAAGATTCCTGCGCGCACCCGGCTGCGCTTCACCGCGGCCAAGGCGCTCAAGGACTCCGTACTCGGAGCGCGCTGAGGCGAGCGCTTTGTTTTCACGCTACGCGGGACCGAGAAGTTCTTCGGTCCCGTGGTTTGCTTCTATTCCTTTGGACCTTTGGCGTGGGATCTTTCGCGTTTGAGCCTCGCGCGCATCTCGCGCACGCGATCAAGATATTCGCGAATCCGCGCTTCGTAACCGCGGTCCGACGGCTGATAGTAGGTGCGTCCCTCGAGTATCTCCGGGCGGTAGGCCTGATCGCTCACCGCACCTGCAAAATCGTGCGGGTACTGATAGCCCGAGCCGTAGCCGAGTCCGCGCATCAGGCCGGTTGGCGCATTACGCAGGTGAAGCGGCACCGGCAGCGCACCATATTCGCGCGCATCGCCGCGCGCCGCGACCATTGCTGCGTATGAGGCGTTGGATTTCGGCGCTCCGGCCAGGTACGTCACGCCCTGCGCGAGCGGGATGATGCCCTCGGGCAGACCGACGAAATCAACCGCCTCCTTGACCGTGATCGCAAGTTGAAGCGCTCGCGGGTCCGCATTGCCGATATCCTCAGCGGCGAAGATCACCATCCGGCGCGCGATGAACAGCGCATCCTCGCCCGCCTCAACCATTCGCGTCATCCAATACAGCGCCGCGTCGGGATCGCTGCCGCGCATGCTCTTGATGAAAGCCGAGATGACGTTGTAGTGCTCTTCGCCGGCGCGATCGTATAGCAACGCCTTGTGCTGCGCGGCCTCGGTGACGTCGCCCACAACGATCGTGGATCGGCCGGCGTTGCGCGCGAGTTCCGCCGCGATCTCGAGCGTATTGAGCGCCCGCCGCGCGTCGCCCCCGGCGAAACGGACGATTTCGTTCAGCGCGTCGCGTTCCATCGTCAGCCCGCTTGCGCCAAGTCCGCGCTCGGGGTCGGCGAGCGCCCGCTTCGCCAGCTTCGCGATATCCTCCTCGGAGAGCGGATGCAGTACTGCGACGCGGGCGCGCGACAGCAGCGGCGCGATTACCTCGAACGAGGGATTTTCGGTCGTCGCGCCGATCAAGGTAATTAGTCCGCTTTCGACGTGAGGCAGGATCGCGTCCTGCTGCGCCCGGTTCCATCGATGGATTTCGTCGATGAACACCACCGTGCGCCGGCCCTCGAGTTGAAGCGTCCGCCGCGCCGCCTCGACCGCCTCCCGCAGGTCCGCAACGCCCGCCGTCACCGCCGCGATCGCCTTGAACACCGCTCCCGACCGATGCGCGAGCAGCAGGGCGATAGTGGTCTTGCCGGTGCCGGGAGGACCCCAGAGGATGATCGAATGGAGCGCGCCGGTGGCCGCCATCTGGCTCAGAAGCTTGCCCGGCCCCAGCAGATCTTCCTGCCCGACGACTTCCTCGAGGCTACGCGGGCGCATCCGGTCGGCCAGGGGCTGGCCGGCCGGCGGCTTGAGCTTGAACAGGCCCTGCTCGTCGTCCACTTTCCGGCGTGCCATTACTGATAAACTAGCACACGCGGTGTTGACCACTAATCTCGGCCGGCCAGCCGCCGGCATCAACCAACGGGGTTTGCGTTACGCTTTGCCTATGTTCTAGCCTTTGGCAAAGCGATTGACCAATTCAATCGCGGATTTCGACAGAGCACGGGCCGGACAGGAGTCGGCACCTATGATCGTTGGAATCGATATCGGTGGATCTACTACGGACGCGGTCGTTCTGGACAATGGCGGCCTGCACGTCGTCACGATCGAGGCGAATGACCCGGTCGCAGCGGCGGCGGGAGCGCTCGGGAAGCTCGTCCAAACCTTCGGGCTGCCGCTCGAAAAGGTCAGGCGTGTGGCGGCAACCGGCGCAGGCTCGCGCGCGCTGGACGATACCTTGTTCGGATTGCCCGTCGTCAAGGTCAACGAGTTTCATGCGATCGGGATCGGCGGCACTTCGCTCGCGAGCAAGACCAACGCCCTGGTCGTCTCGCTCGGCACGGGCACCGCGATCGTCTCGGTCAACGGCGACAGGATCGAACACGTGAGCGGCACCGGCCTCGGCGGCGGCACTTTGCGCGGGCTCTCGCGCCACATGCTCGGCGTGTCGTCGCTCGAGACGCTCGAGGCGATGGCCGAGCGCGGCGATTTGACCCGCGTCGATCTCACCGTGCGCGATATCGCCGGCGGCGCGATCGGCGACCTCCCGCCCGGCACCACCGCCTCGAATTTCGGCAAGATCACCGCCGACGCCACCTCGGAAGACAAAGCGCTGGCGATCATGAACATGATCGTCGAAGTGGTCTCGGTGCTGAGTATCGCCGCGGCTCGCGGATGCGGGCAGGAGAACATCGTCCTGACCGGCAAACTCACGCGGATTTTCCGCTTTATGCAGCGTGTCAAGCGGCTCAACTTCGTCTTCGGCTCCGGCTTCGTGATCCCCGAGCACGCCGACTATGCGACCGCGATCGGCGCGGCGCGTGCGGCGTCTCAGCGCGGATGACGCCGCCGCGATGGGGCCGCGCTGACCGCTCCGGAGGGCTCAGTCATGCGCGTCAACAAACTGAGGGCCACTCTCAAGTCCGGCGGCGTCGCGCTCGGCACGCTCGTATGGGAAACCCGCGGCCGCGGCGTGGTCCATACGCTGGCCGCCGCCGGGATGGACTTCGTTTTCATATGCACCGAACACTCCGCGTACAATCTCGAGACCGTCGTTGATCTGGTCGCGCATGCCCACGCAGCGGGAATCTCGCCGATCGTGCGGATTCCCGATCTCCAGTACCAGTATGTAACGCGGCTCCTCGATTCCGGCTGCCAAAGCCTGATTGCGCCGCACCTGAAGACCGGCGCCGAGGCTCGCCGCTTTATCGAATACGCGAAGTATTATCCCGAGGGCCGCCGCGGGATGGCGATCTACCTCGGCGCCAGCACCGAATACGAGGACGTCGATCCGCGCATCGCCACCGCTCACGCCAACGCCAACACGCTCCTCGCCGTGCTCATCGAAACCCGCGAGGCGCTCGAAAATATCGAGGAGATCCTGATTCCCGGCATCGACCTTGTGCTCGTCGGCCATCAGGATCTCGCGCAGAGCCTCGGGATTCCCGGCCAATACGGTGATCCCAGGCTGCGCGAGGCCACCGCTCGCGTCCACGCGCTGTGCCGCGAGCGCGGAATTGCAACCGCCGGCGCCGTCAACCAGCCCGAGAATGTGAAGGCCGTGGTCGCCAGCGGTGCCCAATTCCTGCTCTACGGCACCGACCTTGTGCTGATGCGCCGCGAGGCCGAACGCGCTGCCAAGGCGCTCGCACCCCTGCGCAAAGCTTAAACCCGACGCCCGCCGCGCCGGCCTCTCGGAGGGTGAACTATGGCAATCAATCGCACTTCCGCCGCCGCTGCCCTGCGGTCCCGTCTGAACCATCCGGTGATCGATTCCGACGGCCATTGGGTCGAATTCGGACCGCAATTGCTCGACTACCTGCGCGAGGTTGGCGGCTCCAAAGCCGTCGAAGGTTTCAAATCGAGACCGACCGAAGTCTGGCATCTCACGCTGACGCAGGCGGAACGCCGCGCGCGCCGGCTCGATCAGCCCGTATGGTGGGGGATGCCCACGAAGAACACGCTCGATCGCGCGACCGCGATGCTGCCGAAGCTGCTTTATCAGCGCCTCGACGAAATCGGCTTCGACTTCGCCGTCCTCTATCCCTCCGCCGGGCTCCGTGTGCCCTTCATTGCCGACGCGGATCTTCGCCGCGTCGTGTGCCGCGCCTTCAACACCTACTCGGCCAATCTCTACCGCGAATTCAGCGACCGTCTTACTCCCGCGGCCGTCATCCCGATGCACACGCCGGAAGAGGCGATCGACGAACTCGATCACGCGGTTAAAACGCTGGGGCTCAAGGTCGCGATGATGGCGAGCCTGATCCGCCGCCCGATCAATTCGTCCAAACCAAACCCGCGCTACAACGAATGGCTCGACGTGCTCGGACTCGACAGCGACTACGACTACGATCCCGTATGGGCAAAATGCGCCGAGCTCGGCGTGTCGCCCAGTTTTCACTCCGTCACCAAAGGCGTCGGCACGCGCCTGTCACCCTCCAACGCGGTCTACAATCACATCGGCCACTTCGGCGTCGCGGGTGAGGCGGTGTGCAAGGCGCTCTTCCTTGGCGGCGTTACCCGGCGCTTTCCGCGCCTTAATTTCGTCTTCCTCGAGGGCGGCACCGGATGGGCTTGCAGTCTTTACAGCGATCTGATCGGCCATTGGAAGAAACGCAATCCCGCCGCACTCGAAGAGATCGATCCTGCCAACCTCAATCGCGAATTGCTCGCTCATCTGTTCCGCGAATATGGCGGGATCGGCGTCGCCGACAAGCTTGATCGAGCCGGCTCCGAC
>DASPQS010000255.1:0-4949 GCA_035624865.1 Binataceae bacterium (SeqCode)
TTGCTCGATGCCTATCGGCATGAACTTGCGGCCGACAGCACGCTGCGCGATGGGATGACCGTCAGGCTCCATATCGTGGCCGACGGCAGCGTCAGTCAAAGCACCGTCCGTACTTCAACCGCGGCAAACCCTAGTCTGGACGCCGCAATCGTCACGGCGATGAGCGGATGGAAGTTTGCGTCGGCCAGCGGCGCCGGCGTGGACGCCGACTTTCCGATTATCTTTGCGACCAACGCTGCCGATGAAGCGGCGATTGAATCCAACCTGAACACCAAACTCGCGAGCCTCGGACCCAACGCGGCGCCTGAGTATCCGCCAACCGCCGTAACCGCCGCGACCCCCGGCGCGGCCACGCCGGCTCCTTCACCCGAAGTCGCGGTGCTCCCGTCAACGGTTGCGCCGATGGCCACGCCCACCCCTGCGCGACGTCACCGGCCGCCCCCGGTCGTGGCGTCTGTTCCTCCGCCCCCGAAAATTTCCCTGCTGACGCGCGTGAATGAGCAATTGGGAGCTAACCGCAAGCTTCGCCGGGTCCACGCCTATACCACCGGCGGCACCGTCACCTTGTATGGCAAAGTGTTCGACGACAACGACAAGCTGCTCGCACAACGGACCGTTCGCCACGTTAACGGAGTCACTGGCGTCGTCAACAACTTGACGACCGACACTCAGGAATGGGCGCAAAACCAGGCTCGCATTCAGCAGGAGTTGCAGAACGCGGGGCTGACGGGAGTGACCGTGAAAGTTATCGGCAGCAGCGCCTACTTGAGCGGCGAGGTCAAGAGCGACCTCGAGAGGCAGCGCGCCGCGACGATCGCGGAAGCAACCGCCCCTGTGAAGGTGCGCGAGAATCTTATCCGCGTCGCCATCGGGAGCATCTTCAGTCCCTGACTCGGCTCTTACGCGCCGTCGATACCTCGGCCGCCGCCGGATTCCTGCGCGGACAGTGGTTACGCGATCGTTCGCATAATCTGCTATGCGGTATTGACAATGTTGGAACACAACAGGTATATGACTCGACAGAGAGTGTTTACCGCGCTTTTTCTCCGCGAGGAGGTTCCCATCACAAATGCCAGACGCGCCGAGTTCCTGTAAGCAGGTCTTCGATGAGATGCCTGGCCACTTCAACAAGGAAGCGGCAAAGGGTCTCAACGCAATTTTCCAATTCGACCTGTCCGGCGACGGTGGCGGCAAGTGGCATGTTCTGGTCAACAATGACCAGTGTCAGGTGGCCGAAGGATCCCACCCTTCTCCCAATATCACGATCTCGATGGCCGCAAAGGACTACCTCGACATGATTGCCGGCAAACTCAACGGCCAAATGGCATTCATGACGGGAAAGCTTAGAATCGCGGGCGACATGGGGCTCGCGCTCAGGTTACAGAGCCTGTTTACCAATCAATAGGCGTAGTTGTTCGATTTTGGATGCCGGCGCGCCAAACGCCGGCTTGGACTGACGGTTACCCCGCACCCTACCAACCTATCGATAAGCTAAGCGAATTGATCGCCAGGTACACCGGTACCGAGTGCGTTCCGGAATTGAAAGCAACTCAGCATATCGTATCCAGTTCGAAGGCCAGCGCGACCGCCCACTAAAAGTTCCCAATCGAATGCATTGAATCTTGTAGCGCTAAAGATCGACAGCAGCTGCAATGTCTGAGGAATTTACTCGCAATGGCGAAAGGAAAGAGATGAGTCCGCAGGAAACCACGAGTGAGACGGCTAAGGAAGAAGAGTCCCGAGACGCCGACCGCGACAGCGACTCCGTTGCCAGCAAGCTCTCCAAAGAGCTGAGCAACTGGCGGCGGCGGCGAACCAGTGGACGGCCCCGGCGTGGTGAAGCTGCCAGCGCCAATTACCAATCCGAGTCCGCCCGCACCATTAAGGTGCGTGGCCACGAAACCTTGGTAATTCGTAAGCCTAAGCTCGCCAAGCCCTCGGTCACCACTACCGAAGGCTCCGAACACTAGGATTGGTCGGGGAACCCGCTTCCCCAATCAGTCGCCCTCCCCGCGGTCTCACACGGCGCGGGCGCTTCTATCGAGCCGAGCCCATTCTGGGTGCCGGGCTCGCCGGCGTCCTGTGCTTCGATCGCGTACCGGGTTCGAATCATCGTCGACGACAACTCCCGCCCGGCGCCAGCGCTTTCACGCGGCTTCAGGAACGGAACACTTCGACCGGCATCTCACGCGCCGCCTGATGCGCCGGGTACACGGTCGCGACCCAGCACAACGCGAGCGATGCGATCGCCACTATCACGAAGCTCAGCGGCTGGGCCTCGATCGGTAACGTCGAGATTCCGTAGATTTGCTTCTCGATATGGATGAAGTGGTAGCGCGACAGGATGAAGCATCCTGCGGCGCCGAGCGTTAGTCCCGCCGTGGTGCCTGCGACGCCGACGATCATTCCCTTGAGCACAAATATCCGCCGAATATCGGGACGCGCCGCGCCCATCGCCATCAGCACCGCGATATCCTTGCGCTTTTCCATCACCACCATGATCAGCGTCGCCACCAGGTTGAACGCCGCGACTCCGATCAGCAGGATGAGCACCAGGGCGTACACTCGCTTGAGCAACTGAAAGCCCGCCGCCGCCGCCGCATTGAATTCCATCCAGTTGTTCACCCGGAACGATTTGGTGAAAGTATTGCGCAGCAGCGCCGTCACCGTTTCCGTCTGATCGAGATTGCGCAGCCGCACCTCGATTCCGTCGACCCCTTCGCGGCCGAAGAATCTCGCCGCCCGATCGATCCCCATGAAGACCAGGTCGCGGTCGACAAACGCGATTCCCGACTCGAAGATCGCGCCGATCGCAAAATGCCCCGTGCGGGTCGTTAGCTCCGCATCGGCCCCCGCCGTGATCGGTGCGACTATGTTGACCGGATCCCCGACTTTCACCTTGAGCTTCTCGGCGAGGGTCGACCCGATCGCTATCGTACCGTCGGGAGCGGCGGGCGCGGCGTCAGCCGCAAGGCTGTCGAGCGAACCATGCTGGATATAACGCCGGAGTTGCGCAACCACTACTGCGTTGTCGGGCTGGACTCCGCGCGCTACCACGCCGCTGATCCCGCCCGCCGACGAAATCATCGCCTGCCCGATGATAAACGGGTCGGAACCGGCCACCCCGGGTACGGCGTTGGCGCGCGTCTCGATCGCCTTATAATCGGTGATCGCGCCGCTGTAGCTTTCGATCTGAATCTGCGGCGTCAGGCTCAGGATGCGCTGGCGCAGGCTCGCCTCGAACCCGCTCATCACGGCCAGAACGATCACCAGCGCCGCCACTCCGAGCATCACGCCCAGCGCGGTGAATATCGTGGTGATCGAAATAAACGCGTCGCGGCGGCGCGCGCGCAGATAGCGGAGAGCGACTAGCAGTTCGTAACGCACCGGCAGTAAGAAACAGCTCCGCTTAAGTATAGTCCTCTCCGCGCGCACGCGAGAGGCCACCGTGAATCCTCGCCGCCGGCGTCATCGCGCCGGCCTAAAAGATCACTTTATCCTGTTTGAGCTGCTCGATCTCCGCCGCGCTCATTCCGAACATTTCACCCAGGACTTTTTCGTTATCCTGCCCGAGCACGGGCGCCGCTCTCCGCAACTCCCCCGGCGTCCGGCTCATCCGATGCTCCAGTCCTTCGTACGGCGACGGACCCATGTGCCGATGTTCGAGCCAGTGCCAGAAGCCGAACGCCTCCAGATTTTCGTCGCGATGCAGGTCCATGCAGTTCTGCACCGGGTACGCGCCGACTCCCGCCGCCTGCAACGCCGCGGTCAGTTCCTCGGCGTTGCGATTCCGTACCAGCGTGCCGACGAATTCGTCGATCGCGCCGCGGTTCTCGAGGCGATCGATCATCGTGGCGAAGCGCGCCTCCGCCGCCGGATGGCCCAGCACCTTCAGCATCGCCGCCCATTCCTCATCGCTCGCCACCGCGATCGCCAGCCAGCGCTCATGACCGTCTTCGTCGGCACAACGATACGCGCCGTGCGGCGCGTACCGCTCCGATCGATTCCCCTGCGGTCCCAGCACGCGCCCCGTCGCGAAATAGTCAATCATCGCCGGCGCCAGATTATGCAGCGCCGCCTCGTACTGCGCCATGTCGATATACTGTCCCTTGCCCGTGCGGCGTTTGTAATCCAGCGCCGCCATCAACGCGCACGCCGAGAAACGCGGCGCGATAAAGTCGGTATACGCACCGTACGGCGGACACAGCTCGCTCTCCGAATAACCCGCGATATAGTAAAATCCCGAAAGCGCCGCCATCAGATTCCCGAACCCCGGGTAGTCCCGATGCGGTCCGGTCTGGCCCTGCATGCACGTCGACAGCATGATCAGCCCGGGCTTGACCGCGGACAGCCGCTCGTAATCCAGCCCCCAATTCCGCAGCGTCTTCGGCGTAAAGCTCTCGCTCACGACGTCGGCCCACGGCAGCATCCGCATAAAAATCTCGCGCGCCCTGGGCTTGCTCATGTCCAGCGTAATCCCCAGCTTCGACGTGTTGTAGCTCGCGAAGAACTGGCTGTTGTCGATCCCCGGCTTGCCGTCCTTCCACGGCGGCGCCAGCCGCAATCCGTCGGGCCGCGCCGCCGATTCGATCCGGATAACGTCCGCCCCGTTGTCCGCCAGGTACTTCGTCGTCACCGGCCCGACGCCGTACCAGGTGAAATCGAGAACGTGGATTCCCTCGAACGCGTAACGCCTCATCGCATTCTCCTGCTAGATCGCGCCGGCCGCGCGCAGTTCCGTCAACTGTTCCGGCTTCATCGCCAGCAGCCCGCAATAGACGTCCCGGTTATGCTCCCCGATTTGCGGCGCCGCTCCCGCCGGACCCACCGGCGTCCGGCTCAGCTTCGCGAACGCCCCCGGCATCGTGACGTTCCGGCCGAGCCCGCGATGCTCGATTTCGACGAAATACTCGCGCTCCTTAAGCTGCGGGTCCGCCGCGATATCCGCC
>DASPQS010000256.1:0-2183 GCA_035624865.1 Binataceae bacterium (SeqCode)
TGGTCGTGTGCTGCAGCCAGGATTAGATGTGAGCTTTCGGGCGCAAGAGACGGCCGGCGTATTTCAGATTTCAACGATTTTATTTCGCAGCGCGATCGCGACAGCGTGCGTTCTGTTTTCGGCATTGAGCTTGCGAACGACCCGCTGGACATGCTCGTCGATCGT
This sequence comes from Binataceae bacterium (SeqCode), assembly GCA_035624865.1. Lineage (GTDB taxonomy): Bacteria > Desulfobacterota > Binatia > Binatales > Binataceae > JASHZA01. The sequence goes on from DASPQS010000256.1 coordinate 166, forward strand.
CCTCTTGGTGATGCCGAGAAGGTCGCCGATCTCCAAGGCGGTCTTACCGTGGGCGACCCAGCCGAGGACCTCCAGTTCGCGTGGCGTCAACGGATGAGACGACGCTTGCTCCTTGGCGACATTGATGACCTCCCAATAGCCCTGGCGCCGCGCGATCGTGACCTGATGCACGTGCGCAACGTCAAGGACGTCCTCAAGCCTGCGCCCACCAAGCGGGTAGGTGCACACCGCGCTCACACGTCGATCAGCCATCCATTCGGTAAACACGCGTTCGTACGCGCTGAAGTCGCTCCACGGCCTGGAAGCCGCTAACGCGAGTCCGCCAGCGCGCAAACCGATATAGCCGCCGGCCAACGCGCGGCTGAGCTCTTGCTCCCAGCGGCGGGGGACTCTTCTCCCGTCAAATGGGTCTCCGTCGCGAAGCCACTCGCGGCTGGACAAAATTTCGAGACGTCCCAAGGCCAGATAACGATCGAAGCCGGAAATGCCCTGCGCCAGGGCATTTGCTACCCGGTCCTCGGTCAGCGGCGTAGACACCGCCCAAACGCACAATTCGTTATTTTCCAGACCCGCCTTGAAATACGGAACCAGCGTGTCGAGCACATCCTCGGTCGTCTCGTAGAACAGGCTGACGTGCGTGCCCCACTCCAAGTCGCGGAAGAATCTGATATCCGACTTTCCTTGAGCGGCCACGGTAGCCTCCGCGCTCACCTGACAAGGTAGCAATCCGCATCGGGGAAGGCATTACAGCAGAGATTTGGAAATCGGTGGAGTGGTGTCCAGCGGCCATTTGCGCTGCACAAATCCCAGATTTCTGATGTCTCACTTGAGTCAAACTCGGTCCTTCGCGGCTGTTCGAGCCATGTCCGCTTAACGCCCCTTAGCGACCGGCGCCGCAGCCTATTCGATCGTCTTGGCATCACCGTTGATGTTCATATAGACTTTCGCTGCCTAACCAGGGAGGAAAGGAACCATGCTGAGGACAATCGCCGTAGTGCTGCTTGCAACTGCCATGTCTGTCGGATTGGCTCAGGCGAAGGGGCACATGCATAAACCGATGCCTGCGTGCGCCGAAGGGCAGCAGGCAGCTGCAACATGCACCTGCGGTCCAGCAAAAAAGGTGTGCACCAAGGGGCAATGGTGTCACGGCTTGTTCAGTGCCTGCACGCAGTAAAGCGTACAATCAAGACGGGGGCGCAAGCTGCCAACTCAGCTTGCGCCCATCCCGCGCGTAACCGCCAAAGCCTTTGGTGCGAGGGAACAGAGCGGAGCCGCGTCAGCGGGCGTTGCCGAACGCACACTGGCTGACGATGCGAAACGAATCGGCCGGCGAAACCTGCTTCACCAGCGCCAGTCGATCGACCGCGATCGAAGACTCCACGTCCAGGCGTTTGAAGCTGCGGTCGAGCGTTGCCGCGATCGCGGCGCGCCGGCGCGGCGGCACCACCCCGGTCAATGTCAGGTGGAAGCGAAATTCCGACATCACGTAAGGATAGCCCCAGCGGTCGAGATTTTGGATCTGGCTCTGACTGAGGCCGAGCGCGATGCGGCGGGCGCGTTCCTGCGGCGACATCGGCGCGCGATAGGCGTCGAACAGCGTGGTGCAGGACGCCGCCAGAGCCTCGAGCGCCGTTTCGGCCGTGGCCGGCATCACCGCGAAGAAGCCGCTGAACAGCCGGACCGCCGGCGCGAAGCGATGGATCGGGTGACCGAGCTGCGCGAAATTTTGCAGCGCATTGGCGAGCTGCGGTTCGGTGCAGGACGGCGACAGATGAAACGGCGCCTTCAGCGTGGCGTGGAAGCCGTAACGACGCGGCGCGGCGGTGACTTCGTTCCAGTTCACCGCGCCGGCGCCGAATTCTTGCGGAAAATCCACGGCCGCGCCGGTATAGCAGTCGTAGCCGAGGACCGAACTGCCGTAGCGATAGAGCTTCGATGCCGGCGTCGGCACGAAGTAGATGGCGTAGCGCGGCGCTAGTTTTCCAGGAACACGGTCCACGGCAAAGCGGCCCGTCAAA
>DASPQS010000257.1:0-4302 GCA_035624865.1 Binataceae bacterium (SeqCode)
TCATGCCCGCAAGCTTCTTGTACATGCGGAAATAGTTCTGGAACGTGATCGTCGCGAGGGTCTGGTTCTCGGACTCGATCTTGACGTTCTCCTTGGCCTCGACCGCCTGGTGGAGGCCGTCGCTCCATCGCCGCCCGGGCATCAGGCGCCCGGTGAACTCATCGACGATGATGACCTCGCCGTCCTTGACCACGTAATCGACGTCGCGCTTGTACAGGGTATGCGCGCGCAGGGCCTGGTTGGCGTGATGGAGGAGCAGGATGTTGCGCGGGTCGTAGAGGTTGTCGACCCCGAGGAGCTGCTCGACGCGGCTTACGCCGTCCTCGGTGAGCGCGACGGTGCGCATCTTCTCGTCGATCGTGTAATGGTCCTCCTTGCGGAGGCGGGGGATGACGCGATCGACGATGTAGTACGTGTCGGTGGATTCTTCGGAGGCGCCCGAGATGATGAGCGGCGTGCGCGCCTCGTCGATCAGGATCGAATCCACCTCATCGACGATCGCGTAGTTGTGCTCGCGCTGCACGTACTCCTCGAGGTTGAACTTCATGTTGTCGCGCAGGTAGTCGAAGCCGAACTCGTTGTTCTGGCCGTAGGTGATGTCGGCGCGGTAGGACGCCTTGCGCTCCTGGTCGGTAAGGCCGTGCACGATCACGCCGACGCTCAGCCCAAGGAACTGGTAGATGCGCCCCATCCATTCGGCGTCGCGGCGGGCGAGGTAATCGTTGACCGTCACGACGTGCACGCCGCGTCCGCCGAGCGCATTGAGCACGGCCGGCAAAGTCGCGACCAAGGTCTTGCCCTCGCCGGTCTTCATCTCCGAGATCTTGCCCTCGTGGAGGACCATCCCGCCGATGAGCTGCACGTCGAAGTGGCGCTGGCCGAGCGTGCGCTTGGCGGCCTCGCGCACCACGGCAAAGACCTCCGGCAGGACGTCCTCCATGGCGTCGGCGCGGCGCTCGGGGTCCTCGAGCGCGCTGATGTTCGCTTTCCATGCGGCGATCTTCGCACGCAACTCGTCGTCGGAGAGTTTTTCGATCTCGGGCTCGAACTGGTTGATTATCGCGACGGTGGGCGCGAGCCGCTTGAGTTCGCGGTCGTTCTTCGATCCGAAGATCTTGCGCGCCACCAGGGAGAAAGCTGATGCCATTTTAGATTTGGGGGTCTAAGCGGGTGTCAGGAAATTTTACTCAGAACTCGCTCGAGGACTCCGCTGCCGCCGGAACGCTCCCGGCGTGCGAAGCGCGTCCTGCCTCGAATCGGTTCTGCCGGTACATGTTATATTGCCATTTTACCACGCAGCGCGGGAGCTTTCAGCGCTCGATGCGCACCGCGCTCTCGACTTCGGGCCCGAAAAATCTCCGGCCCACCCGGATGAACCGCTCGGGCGACTCGGTCACGAAGAAACTCTGCCCGCCGGGGCCGTGACGCCTGAGCATCTTGAGCGCCCCAAGCCGCTCGCGCACCGCGGCCGCGGTCGCGGTCGCGGAATCGATAATTCGCACGCCGGGGCCAAGCACGCGCTCGAACAGGCCGGTGAGCAGCGGGTAATGAGTACATCCCAGAACGAGGGTATCGATCCCGCTCTGCTTGAGGCTTTCCAGGTAGTGGGCGACCGTCAGCAGCGCGATCTCGTTGTCCACCCATCCCTCTTCGGCCAGCGGCACGAGCAGGGGACACGCGCGCGTGTAAATCTCCGCACTGGGCCTGAGCTTCTGAATCATCCTCGTGTATGCGCCCGATGCGATTGTCGCCTCGGTGCCGATCACGCCAATCTTCCCGGTGCGCGACGTCCGGACTGCTGCGCGCGCGCCCGGCTCGATCACGCCCACGACGGGCACCATCGTGTCGCCGGCGATCGCGTCGAGTGCGACCGCGCTCGAAGTGTTGCAGGCGACCACGAGCAGCTTGATCCCCTTGGCGAGGAGGAACCCGGTGTTCTCGCGCGAGTACCGCACGATCACTTCCGCGGACTTGGTGCCGTAAGGCAACCGCGCGGTATCGCCCAGGTAGATGAATTCCTCGTTCGAAAGTGCTGCGGCCAGCGCCTTGAGCACGGTCAGGCCGCCGATACCCGAGTCGAAGACGCCGATCGGACGATCCGCGGCGGCAACGTTACGCCCGTCTGCGGCGGCGTGCGGCGCTGCGGTCCGGGCGGCGCGTGGCGTTGCGCGCCGCGCGCTGCGGCGCGACGCGACCATTGCGGGTTTTCGCGATGCCATCGGCCAGCGTTCCTCAGGCTTGCGCGAGCCGCTCGGCGGTCGCAGCCGGGCGCCTAAGCGCGACGCCAAAGACGCGCTCGTGAATGCTCGCCGGCTCCATGCAGAGGTAGGGAAAACATTTCGCACCGGCGCGCTCGAAGCGCTCCGCGAGCGTACGATAGAGCTTCAGCCTTAGCGGTGTGAATGTGCGGTAGCGCCCGTCGGGCGCCAGGACGTCCTCGCCGCACAGCATCGGATCATCGGGAAAGCGCCGCCGCGCGGCGGCTTTGAGCGCGGGCGTCATCCGCAATCCTCCCAGGCTGACGATCGATATGCGCGCGGCAGGGATCGAGTCGAGGAGCGCATCGGCCAGCTCCGCGTAATCGCGCTCAGCGCCGGGGTACGAAATAATCGGGTCGAAATGGAACCCGATCCGGTAGCCCGCATCGAGGACCGCTCGCGCGGCGGCGATGCGCTCCGAGGGCGAGGCAGCGCGATGCTCGGAGGATCGGAATACCGCATCGGGCGAGAGCGTCCAGGAGACCATCACTCGGCCGCGCGGATCGGCGCGCAGGAGATTGCCGATTTCGCAGGTCTTGGTCTTGAGTTCGAGTGTGAGGTTCTCGCGCGCCGCGAAAAATGGGATCAGATCGCTGCTTAAGCCGGTCAGCGAGTCGAACGCGAGCGAGTCGGCCAGATCGCCGGTGCCGACGCGAAAATGGCGGCCCGGCGATGCATGCGAGAGCCGGTCCAGTTCCCCGAACGCATCGGCGTAATTCGAAAAGACCTGGAACCCGGGGTTGTCCGCCACATACTCCTGCAAGAAGCAGTAGCTGCAATCCATCGGGCAGTTCGATGCGAGCGCGAGCACCAGATACCCGCAGCAGACAAAGCGCGGGGATGCGGCCGGGCACCCGCTCAGGAAGGGGGTGCGCCGCCGCATCACGACCATTCGCCGCTTTCCCGCGCCGAACGGGTCCGCGCTGCCATCCGGTATAGCCGCGGCCCGCCCGTCGGGGACGAAAGCGACCGGAATTTCCGGCGGCAGCGCGCGAGCGATTCGCGAGGCGAGCGCCGAGCCGCGCGACCCCTCCTCGATAAATACCGCGTCGAGTTCAAACGTCATCGCTGCCGCCCAACATCGCGATTATGCGCGCGATCGCCGCCCGCTTCTCGCCCAGCGCCGAGATGAACTTTTCCAGTTCCGCAACCGTCCGCACCTTAAGCTCGATCGTGAGCTCATCAGAGCCAAGCTCCTTGGGCAAGACCAGCCTGGCGCCGCGCGAGAGCCTGATCGCGGCCGCCTCGGTGCGGATTCGATCGGCGGCGTTGCGCAGGCGCGGATAGCGAAGCGCGCGGACCTCTTCGATGAATTGATGAGCGCGCTCGGGCGCTGAGCCGGCGCCATCGACGATTCTCGCAACCGACGGCTTCGACAGAATCGCCGCGACATCCGCCCGCTCCCGCACCGCGATTTCCGAAAGCATATCGAGCGCGCCGAGCAGTTGCCCGGTTCGGAGCCGGAGCTTTTGCGCGATTTCGAGAAATCGCGCGCTCGATGGCGCATCGAGCCCGAGCCACTGCTCCAGATGCGGGGCGGGCAGATGGCGCTTCTCCGCAAGGCTGCGGATTTGGTGTTCCACCGATGCGTCGGCGGTGGGAGCTGTCTTCGCGTTGCTGCTCATTTAATTCGCCGCCGCAAAGGGCCCCTGCTGCGCCATCGTTGCGCCATGACCTGCACAATCAGTTTGTTCGCCGGAGACGATTTTGCAAATCGACCCGATCGCGCGCAAAAGCGACTCGTCCGTCTGCGCCCGCCAGGCGCTCAATGCGCCTGCGGCGACTCGATCGAAGAAGCTCGCCTCATCGCGAAGCCCGCGGCGCCTTAGCCCCTTCGCATAGATACGGCACTTCTCGGCGAGCACGCCGGCCGCCGCATCGCGCCGGTCGCCGCAAGGAAGAGGGCTTGCGAGCAACTTTGCCAGCGCCAGGATCCGAAAGCGATCGAGGGCGGGAGTGGTCGCGGAGAGCTGATCGGAATGGCCGGCGCGCCGCGTTACAAGGAACTCGTCCTGGAGGCCGATCTCACGATCGACGAGAAGGC
>DASPQS010000258.1:0-12334 GCA_035624865.1 Binataceae bacterium (SeqCode)
GAAGGTGACCGTGGCCCAGGCGTCAGCGGAGAAAAGTCCACCCACCATCGCGGCGCCGAAGGCGGTGAGCAGCCCTGGTGAAAAGCCGCGCATCCCGAAAAAAGCCGTCGAGCTGCCGAAATTCGCGCGAACCGCGCCTAAGTTCGGTGCGAGCAGGCATCCAAGCACCGCGATAAAGAGCAGCGAGGCAATCTTGGTGACGGTGAAGGTGTTTTGCACCAGCCGGCCCATATTGAGGCCGCGCAGGTTTATCAGGGTGAGCAGAGCGATCACTGCGATTGCGCCCACCCGTTCGCCGGAAAGCCCGAAACTGCCTGCACCCAGGAAAATACCTGAGCCGAGTGCCGGCCAAAGCACGCCGCCGAAGCGCGCAAAGGCCACGGCGACAGCCGCGATCGTCCCGGTCTGAATCACCAGAAGCAGCGTCCAGCCGAAAGAAAACGCCCAGACGCCACCGTAAGCTTCGCGCAGGAAAACGTATTGCCCGCCCGCTTGCGGCATCATCGCGGCCAACTCGCCGTATGCGAGCGCGCCCGCGATGGTCATGAGCCCGCTGACCAGCCATACCATCAGGAGCCCCGCCGGCGATCCGACCTCGCGCGCGATATCAGCCGAAACGATGAAGATACCCGAACCGATCATCGAGCCGGCGACAATTGTGGCTGAGTCGAACAGTGAGAGACCAGGCCGAAGTCCTACGGCTTCCATTTCATTCCGTACGATGTGATCGGACGCATCTTAGCGGGTGCGCGGACGAATATCAGCGCGATCTCGGGAAAGGGCGGATGCGGTCAGGGAAACGGATGGCGAGACAATCGGACTCGCCATCCAGTCTTGGCGCAATACTCCTCGTCCTCAGATCGATTCCCGCGGCGACGGGGCCCTATCCGAGCGTAGGCTGAAACCGAACGGGGGAGCTGCCTCCGTACGCCACGCGCGGACGCATAAGCGCCAGCGCGCAGCGACGGAGGCGAAAATTAGCGTAGTCTCAGGAACCAGCGGGAGAAGCAGCCGGGCTGGCTTCGGCAGGACTCGCCTCAGTGGAAGCGGCGGCGGACGCGGCCGGGCTCGCTTCCTCGGAGGCAGCGGCGGACGCAGAAGCCTCAGGAGAAGCGGGGGTTTCCTCGGATTTGGTGCAAGCCGTCGCTGTAAAGAACATCGAGACCAGGGCCAAGATCAGGACTTTGCGCATTACTGCCTCCTTCGTAACATCCGCGCTCGCCGAAACGCGCAGAGCTTTGAAACGGCGCTAGGATACTTTACGGCAGCGCCGACTTCAAGCAGATCATTGAACTCGGAAGCGTCGAGGGACGCTTTCACAAAAGTTTTTTTTGATTAGCGGTCGAGATTCAATATAGTATCAAAGGTGAGCCTCGCAGGAGGAAGGTGATAGAGATGGAGGCCAGGCACCGTTTCCCGTTCAGCGACAGGGGCGCCGATAACGCGAAGCGCGTCGTCGAACCGGAACTCGACATGAACCGAATCCGGGCGGAGGATTCGTCCTGGATACGGTATTTGCGCGAGTTCGTGCACTGGCTATTGTGGGGCAGTCCGTCGGCCGCGAAAGCGAAGCGATCGATTGGTCGGGAACTGGAAGAGGACTGGCCATCGGTTGAGCGCTGAGCGATGACAGCGGATCAATTGCCGGAACAAAGTAGGTGCAAAAGATAAGCCGGATTACGAGCGGCGCGCCCTGGGAGCCGATCTTCGGCTATTCCCGAGCGGTCCGTGCCGGCGATTGGGTTGCGGTTTCGGGTACCACCTCGTTCGACGAGCGAGGCCTGGTCGTCGGCCCGGGTCAGATGTACGTGCAGGCGCGCCAGGCGATCGGCAATATCGCCGCGGCCCTCGCGCGCTCCGGAGCAAGCCTCGCCGACGTAGTACGAACGCGAGTATTTGTCACGGACATCACGCGATTCGGTGAAGTGGCGCGCGCGCATCAGGAAAGGTTCGGCGCGAATCCGCCGGCCTCGACCGCGGTCGAGGTGCGGCGCCTGGTGCATCCGGACATGCTGGTCGAGATCGAGGCGGATGCTTACGTTCCCCTGGCCGGGCCGGCGGTCAATGTTCAACCCGCAGAATTGGCCGCGGGAGCGGCGAAGACCAAAGCCTCGATCGAGCCCGCACGCGCGATGAAGTCAGCGCCGCGAAAGCCGGCGCGCAAGCGCCGCTAGCGTCACGCCTTGCGGCGCAACCGGGGCTTTCCAACGAAAAACCTCCGTCCGCTACGGCAGGAGCGCGGTCGCATGAATCGCGGGGCGGCCGACGGCCGATGCGAACGCGTTTACCGAGGCATTCATAGGAGGCTGCGGAAAGATCCCGATAATCACAGTGCCGGCGACCGCCACGGCGATGCTGATTAGAAGGGCCGGACGCGCGCTCATCTGCTCGACCTCGATACGGCCCTCCTGCATGTACATCGCGACGATCACCCCGATGTAGTAATAGGCGGAGATCACGCTGTTGAGCACCGCGATAATTACCAGCCAGACCAGGCCGCTGCTCAGTGCGGCAGAGAAGACATAGAATTTCCCGACGAAGCCCGCGAGCGGCGGGACTCCGGCGAGCGACAGCATGAACAACGCCATCGCGGCCGCAAGACCGGGATTCGTGCGTGCGAGGCCGCGGTAGTCCGCGATCAGGCCGTGCGTTTCGCGGGCGCGCTCGAGCGCGATCACCAGCGCGAAGGCCCCAAGGCTAGCGAAGGCATAGCCGAGCAGATAATAGAGAATCGCACCACCCGCCGACGGCGCGGGCGCCGCCGCCATCCCGACCATCACATATCCGGCGTGTGCGATCGCGGAATAGGCGAGCATACGCTTGATGCTGGTTTGCACCAAGGCGTTCACATTTCCGATCGTCATCGTGAGCACCGCCAGCACCCACAACACCATCGTCCAGCGCGCGCTGACAGGACCCAGATGAACAAGGAAAATGCGCAGGAAGCCGGCGAAGGCCGCCAGCTTCACGCCGACTGCCATAAAGGCCGTAACCGGCGTGGGTGCGCCTTCGTAAGCGTCGGGCGTCCACATATGGAACGGGACGGCCGCGACCTTGAAGCCGAATCCAATCAGCATCATGCCGAGACCGAGGAGCAGGAGGGGATTCGCGGCGAGTCCACTCGTGAGCGCCGCCCGGATCGGTTCGAGGCGTATTGTTCCGGTCGCGCCGTAGACCAGCGCAATTCCGTAGAGCAGGAAGCCGGTTGAAAACGCGCCGAGCAGGAAATACTTGATTGCGGCCTCGTTAGACCTAGGGTCGCGGCGCTCGAATCCAGCCAGCGCATAGACCGCGATCGACATGGTCTCGAGCCCCAAAAAGATGATGATCAGGTCACCCGCCGCCGCCATCAGCATCATTCCGAACGCAGCGAACAGGACGAGCCCGTAAAATTCAGCGCCGGCCAGGGCTGCGTCGGCGACGTATTGAAGCGACATACCGACGGTGAGCGCAGCCACCGCAATGATGATCAATTCGAAAAACGCGGAGTAGTCGTCAGTCGCGAGCGCACCGCCGAAGGCGAGCGTGTTCTGCCCCAGCGTGAAAAGGGTCAGGATAAAGGCCGCCAGCAAACTGACGAGCGCGAGAAAACCCAGGCCTTCGCTCTCCTCATCCTGGAGTCGCACGCCCACGAGCAGCACTGCTATCGCGCCGCCCGCGACGGCGACGAGCGGCAGGATCGGCAGCCAGGCGAAGTTTATCGAGGATGGATTGAAGACGTTCATCGTTGAGACCGAGAGTGCGCCGCCAACTGCAAGCCGGTTTTCTGAGGAGAGCGGTTATCCTGGGCCTCGGCGGCATGCACCCGGCTCAGCAGCACGGTAACCGACGGCTCCATCCGGCTCAGTAGCGGACGCGGATAGAGTCCCATCAAAACCATGAGCACTATGAGCGGTACCATTACGGCGACCTCGCGCCGGTTGAGATCGGGGAGGCCCTCGTTTACCGCCTTTGTGATCGGTCCCCACATTACACGTTCGTAGGCATACAGCATGTAAAGCGCACCCAGGATGATTCCGGCGACCGCGATAGCAGCGAACCACCACCACGCGGTTCCGAGAAAGGTCCCGAGCAGGATCAGGAACTCGCCGACGAATCCATTGAGCCCCGGCAAACCGATCGAGGACAGCATCACGACCATGAAAATTGCGGCGTAGACCGGAACACTCTTCCACAGGCCGCCGAACTCGGAGATTTCGCGAGTATGGCGGCGCAAGTAGATCATCCCGACCAGGAGGAAAAGCCCCCCCGTCGAGAGACCGTGGTTGAGCATCTGGTAGATCGCGCCCTCAACTCCTTGAGGGTCGAGCGCGAAAATTCCCAGCATCACGAACCCGAGGTGGCTCACCGAAGAATATGCCACCAGTCGTTTCAGATCGGGCTGCACCATCGCCACCAGCGCGCCGTAAATAATGCCGATCACCGCCAGTGCCATGAAAAGCGGCGTCGCTTCGATTGCGGCTTCGGGAAAAAGCGGAATCGCAAAGCGCAGGAAGCCGTACGTCCCCATTTTGAGCATCACACCCGCCAATATCACCGAACCGGCGGTGGGGGCTTCGGTATGAGCGTCCGGCAGCCATGTATGCACCGGCCACATCGGAACCTTGATCGCAAACGCGATAGCGAAGCCGGCGAAGAGCCAGCGGGCCTCGGTCCGCGTCAGCGGCACGTGGTAAAGCTGCGGCAGGTCGAACGTGAGATAGCCAAGATGCGCACGGGCCGCACCGACCAGATAGAGGATTGCCACCAGCATCAGAAGCGAGCCCAGCATTGTGAACAGCACGAACTTGAAGGTCGCGTAGATTTTGCGGCCATGGCCCCAGATACCGATGAGGAAGTACATCGGCACCAGCATGACTTCCCAAAAGACATAGAAAAGGAACAGATCCACGGCCAGGAGGGCGCCAAGCAGCCCGGTCTCGAGCAGCAATATGAAAAAGCAGAATTCGCGCGGCCGCATCTCGATATCGCCGCCGCCCGAATACAATATCGAAAGCGAAATCAGGATCGCGGTCAGGATCACCAGGAAAAGGCTGATACCGTCCATTCCAAGGTGGTAGGAGATGCCGAACTGCGGGATCCAGCCGTAGGCTTCGACGAACTGGTAGCCGCCGTCGTGCGGATCGAAGGCGGCGAAGAGATAAAGGCTAATCAGCAGCGGGATCAGCGAGAACACGAAGGCCGATCGCCAAATCGCCCGATCCTCCGTCTGCATCAGTACGGCGAACGCGCCGAGGAGCGGCACGAACGTCAGCGCGGTCAGCCAAATCCCGCCCATCAGCGCATCACCAGGTAAATGTAGTAGGCGGCGATCATCAACACCCCGAGCAGGTACACGAAGGCGTAATGCTGAACGTTGCCGGTCTCGAGCTTGCGCAAGCCTTCGCCGCTCTCCTCGACAGTGAACCCGGTGCCATCGACGATGCCGTCGATGACAAGGCTGTCGACCCCGCGTTGGAGTACGTAGGTCGAGCCCCAGAAAAGCGGCCGCGTGATTATCAGATCATAGATCTCATCGACATAGTACTTGCGTGCGACAATCCGGTAGAGCCCGCGCATTCGCTCCGCCAGCGTTTCCGGAAGGTCGGGATTGCGGAGATAGAGCACCCAGGCCAGCGTGATCCCGATCAGCGCGGCGGCGATCGCGATCGCGCTGAGTATCGCACCGACGGCGCCGATTGTCTCAGGATGCGTCAGAGCGCGAGCGGCGGTTCCCTCGACCACCGGCGCGAGGAAGCGCTTGAACGCGTCGCCCCACAGAACCCCGTTGGGCAGCCCGACTAATCCCCCGACGGCCGAGAGTACCGCCAGCACGATTAGCGGAATCGTCATCACGGGTGGCGATTCGTGCACGTGATGTGCTGTGTCGGGTGCAACACGCGATTGGCCGTGGAAGGTCATGAACAGCAGGCGGAACATGTAAAAGGCGGTCAGGCCGGCGGTGATCACCCCCAGAAGCCACAGCCATATATGGCCCGAAGTATAAGCCGACTCGAGAATGAGGTCCTTGGAGAAAAAACCAGCGAAGGGCGGCACGCCGCTAATCGCGAGGGTCGCGACCAGCATTGTCACCCAGGTAGTGGGCAGCTTGTGCCGCAACCCGCCCATCCGGTTCATGTCCTGCTCGCCCCCCAACGCGTGGATCACCGAACCCGCGCATAGAAACAGCAGGCCCTTGAAAAACGCGTGCGTCATCAGGTGAAAGATTCCGGCGGCGAAGGCGCCGACGCCAACGCCGAGCATCATGTAGCCGATCTGGCTGATCGTCGAATACGCGAGCACGCGTTTGATGTCGGACTGGACGATCGCAACGGTAGCGGCGAAGAACGAGGTCAACGCTCCGATTATCGCGACCACCCGCATTGCCTCGGGACCAAGCGTGAAGAGAAAGTTGAGCCGAGCGATCATGTAAACGCCGGCCGTAACCATCGTGGCTGCATGGATCAGCGCGCTGACCGGCGTCGGACCGACCATCGCGTCCGGCAGCCAGACGTAGAGTGGGATCTGTGCGGATTTGCCCGTCGCGCCGAGGAAGAGCAGCAAGCCTGCGCTGACGGCAACCGGCCGCAGCAACACCGCATGTGCGTGCATCCCGGCGAACGTCAGCGTCCACACGCCATTGGCCGCAAGCGCGCCGACGATCACAAGGATTCCGAGTATGAAGCCCGCGTCACCGATCCGGTTGACGATAAAAGCCTTGCGCCCGCTGTAGGCGAACTGCGGATTGCCGTACCAGAACGCGATCAGCAGGTACGAGCAGAGGCCGACCCCCTCCCACCCGATAAACATCAACAGCAAGTTGTCTGCGAGCACCAGCACGAGCATCGCGAGCTCGAACAGGTTCATGTAGGTGAAATAGCGCGCGTAGTCCTCGTCATCCGCCATATATCCGACAGAGTAGACGTGGATAACCGCACCAACGCCGGTCACCACCAGCGTCATCACTGCGGACAGCGCGTCAAATCTGAGCGCGATATCGGCGTGAAAAGGGCCCGCCTCGATCCATCGCCACAGCGTGAAACCGAGCGCCGAGCCGGCCGGCAACGCCAGCAACCTGGCCAGCCCCCAGAGCGCCACAGCGAAGGAGAGAAAGATCATGGCCGGCGCTACGAAACTGACCGCCGGTCGGCCGGCGCGTTGTCCCCAAAACAGGTTGAAGAGAAGACCAAGGGCCGGGAACAGCACGATCAGCCCGAGTGCGGGAAAGCTTTGAGTCATCGCCTACCAGCGCAAGAGGTTGAGTTCGTCGGCGTTGAGCGTTTCGCGGCTGCGGAAAAGTGAAATTATTATGGCGAGACCAACTGCGGCTTCGGCTGCTGCCACGGTCATCACAAAAAATACGATCACCTGCCCGTCCATCGAACCGACGCGCCGACCCAGCGCCACGAAAGCGAGGTTGACTGCGTTCAGCATCAATTCGATCGACATGAACATCACGATAACGTTGCGCCGGATCAGCATCCCGGCCACCCCGATCGCGAACAGAACGGCGCTCAGCGCCATGAAATAGCCGATAGGCGTCGTCATCTCACCGTGCTCCCGGGCCTCGCCGCGCGTTGGATTTCCGCCGGCGCCCGCAGTAGCGCAGCACCCGGCACTCGGCGCGCCAGCGCGATCGCGCCCGCAAGAGCCGCCAACAACAGAATCGAGGTCACTTCAAAAGCGACCAGGTAGTCGGAGAAGAGCATCCGCGCCAGGTCCTCGACCGAGCCATAGCCGGACGGGGTCGAAGTTACGCGCGAGATCGGCTGTGCGCTGAAAAAGAAAACCGACAGTTCGGCTGCCAGCGCCGCCGCCCCTATCGATCCGAAGAACTTGAGCGCCAGATGGCCGTTCGGCTTCGCCTCCGATTGCAGATTGAGAAGCCAGATTACGAAGAGGAACAACACCATGATCGCGCCGACGTAGATGATGATCTGGAGGAAGCCGAGGGTTACCGCGCCCAATCCTACGAACAGCACGCCGACGTCGACCAGGGTAAGCGCCAGCGCAAGCAGACAATGGACCGGGCTGCGCTGCAGAATTACGCCGAACGCTCCGACAATTGCTATCACCGCGAGGAAAGTGAACAACCACAGCGGCATCGGCTTACTTTGCTCCTATCGCGACCACGACGAACGCGGTTACGACCAGGTTGGCCAGTCCCAACGGGACCAACCCCTTCCACCCCAACCGCATCAACTGGTCATAGCGGAAACGCGGCAAGGTCCACCGAACCAGGATCTGCAGCCAACAAAAGACCACCGTCTTTAGCCAGAACGCTATGATCTGCGCAATCGCCACGACGACGTTGGGCAGGGCGAGATGCGCACCGCCGGGGAATCGAAAGCCATCGCGGTACAGCCACGGCACCTGCCATCCACCGAAGAAGAACAACGTTATAAGTACGGCGACGAGAACGATCTCGGCGAAGTCGGTCATCATGAAGACCGCCTGTTTGCCACCCGAATACTCGGTGAAATAGCCCGCGACCAGTTCCGACTCGCCCTCGGGCAGGTCGAACGGCACCCGCTTGGATTCCGCCATGCCCGAGGTCAACAGCAGAATAAACGAGACCGGCTGAATCAGGATGCCCCATCGCGGCAGCCATCCGAACCAGACGCCGCCCTGAATCCTGCAGATCTGCTGCAAATCGAGCGTGCCGTAAGCGATCACGACCGCTATAATCGCGAGCCCCATCGCGATTTCGTACGAGATCATCTGGGCGCTCGCACGGATCGCGCCCAACAGCGCCCAGCGATTATTCGAAGCCCATCCGCCGAGCGCGACTCCGTACACACCGATCCCGAGCGTCGCCAGTACGTACAAGGCCGAGACGTTCAGGCTGGCCGCTTGCAGATTGATGGAGCGAGAGCCGATTTCCAGGACATCGCCGATTGGCACCACGGCAAAAGTCACCAGCACCGGGAAAAGCGCGAGAAACGGCGCCAGCCCATGTAGAAACCGGTCGGCGCCGTCCGGCACAAAATCTTCCTTGGTGAACAGCTTGATTGGATCGGCCAATAGCGTGTTCATCAATCCCAGGTTCGGCAACCCCAGCCTCTGCCCGAGCCCGAAGACCGCTGCCCGATTGGCCCCGACTCGGTCCTGGATAAGCGCGCTACCCTTGCGCTCGAACCATAGCAGCAGGCCGGCCAGGTTGAGCACCATGACCACGATTACAATCGCCTTGACCGCGCCGATTAACAGATCAATCGCCACGTTCCCTGAGCTCGTCGATGAGTTGCGCGACCGCGTCTTCCGTCAGATTCTCGAAATAACGGTCATGGTTGAGCTGGAGCATCGGTGCGGTCGCGCACGACGCCATGCATTCGACTGTGCTCAACGTGAACATCCCGTCATCGGTGGTTTCGCCCGGCTTGATTCCGAGCTTTTGCGCGATGAAGTCGATTATTCGCTGGGAGCCGCGCAGACGGCAGGGCAGGTTGTTGCAGACCTCAAGATGGAAGCGTCCGACGGGCCGGCGGTAGAACATCGAGTAAAACGAGACCACGGCGCTGACATGCGCCACGGGCAGTTCCATCAGCCGGGCGACATATTCCTCGACCGCGCGGCTAATCCAGCCGAACTCGCGTTGAGCGATCCAGAGCGTCGGCAAAAGGGCGGCGCGCCGGGTCGGATACCGGCCAAGCAATTCGCGATACTCTTCCAGCGCCTTCTCGGAGAAGGCCGCCCCGCGGGCGGCGGAATCCTCGGCCACTATAGTCCTGCCTTCACTGTGCGGCTCTGACGATTCAAAAATCCTATGATAGGTAGCTCAAAACCGGCGAACGCGCCAGCCTGACGGGCTCGCTCCCGGGATGGTCTGGGCGACCGCCCGCAGTTTCTTATAGAAATAGGATAGACCGTTAGGCAAGCTGGCGGAGGCTTCCGTTATACGCGATGCGGTTCTGCTCTTAGCGGTCGAGGCGAAAGTCTGCGCTACAATTGTTACGGAGTTTTTACCTTTGAGGAATCCCGAATTGGAGGGGACTTGAAGTGCGGGTAATCGCCGGGGAAGCGCATGGCCGCCGCCTCGTCGCGCCGCGCGGGTTTTCGACCCGGCCCGCGACTGCTCGCGTTCGCGCTTCCATCTTTTCGCGGCTGGCCTCGCGGCTGAACTTCTCCGAGGCGCGGGTCCTCGATATCTTCGCCGGCTCGGGATCACTGGGTCTTGAAGCGCTTTCCCGGGGAGCAGTGGCTGCGGTTTTCGTCGACTCGTCACGGATTGCCACCGCCACGATCACGCGTAATCTGTGGGAGCTTGGGTTTGCCGACCGGGCGCGGGTTCTTCAGCTTGACTTCCGGCACGCACTGGCGGATCTGGCTGCTCGCGGCGAATCCTTCGAAATAGTTTTCGTTGACGCCCCTTATGCCCGCGACACAAGTGCGGAAGTCCTTGCCGTGCTCACCCAATTAGGTCTAATAGCGGTCGGAGGGTATGTCGTGATACGTCAGTTCCATCGGGCACCGGCCCTGGAGGTGGCAGGGCTCGAATGTGCTAGCGAGGCAACTCTTGGCGATCACCGCATCGCCCTTTACCGGCGGCTATGAAGGTCTCCGAAACGAGCGGGATGGTCCAGCATGGTGAGCAAGAGCAGAGAGCAATCTCCGTTAATCGCAATCTACCCGGGCAGCTTTGATCCCATCCACTACGGCCACGTCGATATTATTCGCCGCAGCGTCGCGATTTTCGATGAGGTCATCGTTGCCATCGCCTACAATCCTCACAAGGATTCCGCGCTGTTCAGTCCGGACGAAAGGGTCGATATGATTCGCGACACCATCCGGGACCTCGAGCCCAGGGCGCGGGTCGACAAGTTCAGCGGCCTCTCGGTCGATTACGCCGAACGCATAGGCGCCCGAGTCATCATCCGCAGTCTGCGCGCCGTCACCGATTTCGACTACGAGCTCCAGATGGCGCACATGAACAAGCAGATGAAGGGCAACGTCGAAACGGTTTTTCTGTTCGCCAACCCCAAGCTGTTCTTCACTGCCTCGCGGTTGATCAAGGAAGTCGCGGGTTACGGCAAGCGTCTGCCGGAGTTGGTGCCGGAGCCCGTGATGGACCGGCTGCGGGCAAAGCTCAAAATCGACTGAGGGGCTGGACGCGTCGCGGTGATCAGGCGGGGGGAGCTTCGCCAAGTTTACGCAGTGAAGGATTTCACCCTGCACACAAACTCTATTCCGTCGTACACTGCTATGATTCTGACACCGGGAATGTCGATCTCGGGGGCGGGAGGCTCGGCCAGAGACCGGACTCGGCGGTATCACGCGAAGAACCGGCGAAAATCGCCGCTCAAATGAACGCGATGCGGCGCGGGTTTCGTCGAAGCCGCCGCGCGAGTAGAATTCGCGTGCGCCGGTATCTTCGTCCGGCGCCGTATCACGATGATCAAGCTGAATCGCAGGATTGCCGCCCTCAAGGGTTCCGCCACCCTGGCAGCCGACGCCCGCGCCAACGAGATGCGCGCGGCTGGTATCGACGTCATTCCGCTTGCGGCCGGCGAACCTGACTTCGACACTCCCGAACGGATCAAGGACGCCGCACGCCGGGCCCTGGCCGAAGGCAAAACCAAGTACACCGCGGTGAGCGGCGTTACCGAACTCAAGGCGGCGATCCGCCATAAGCTCAAGCGCGATAACGGGCTTGACTACGAGATCGCAGAGATCATCGCAACCGCCGGCGGCAAGCAGGCCGAGGCCAACATTCTCGCCACGCTGTTTGACGAAGGTGACGAAGTCATCATTCCGACGCCGGCCTGGGTCAGCTTCTCAGCGATGGTGGCCCTGAGCGGCGCCCAACCGAAGCTCGTGCCGTGCCCCGAGGGCGACGGCTTCATGCTCGACCCGGACCGGTTGCGCAAGGCGATTACGCCCCGCACGCGCGGCATCATCATCAACTCCCCGTCGAATCCAACCGGCGCGGTCTACTCGACCGAAATCCTGGAGGCGCTCGCGAAGGTGTTGCTCGGCAGCGGCATCTGGGTGTTCTCCGACGACGTTTACGAGCACATTGTCTACGACGGCTCCGCCCCGCACATTTTCCAGATCGAGCCGGGGCTCAAGCAACAGGGCATCGTCTTCAACTCGTTGTCCAAGACCTATGCGATGACCGGATGGCGCATCGGATTTGCCGCCGGGCCGCGTGAAGTGATAGCCGCGGCCGGGCGTCTCCAGAGCCAGAACAGCGGCAATCCGAATTCGATTGCGCAGGCGGCGGCTATCGAGGCGCTCACCGGGCCGCAAGACGAGGTCGGGAGGATGGCGGGGGAGTTTCGCGCGCGCCGCGACCTCGTAGTCGAGCGGGTACGCAAGCTCCCCGGATTTCGCCTGCCCAACGTGCCGGGCGGCG
>DASPQS010000259.1:0-7536 GCA_035624865.1 Binataceae bacterium (SeqCode)
ACGTGTCGCGCGTGCCCTGTACGATCAGCGCCGGCGTTCGCAGGGCCTCCAGATGCTTCACGCGCGATCGCGCCGGCTGCCCTGGCGGATGAAACGGGTAGCCGAGACATACGAGTCCGCGCGCCCCGGCTTCGTCCGCAACCATGCTCGCGATACGCCCGCCAAGCGATTTTCCCCCGATCACGAGACGTGCGCCGCCGCCCAGACGCGCGATCGCGTCGCGCCACGCCTCGATCAACACTGCTTCGCGATCCGGCGCCCCGCGCTTGCCGCCCTCACGCCGCGCCTTCATGTACGGAAACTCGAAGCGCACGACACGTATCCCGTTTCGCGCGAGTCCTTCCGCCACGGTGTCCATGAACGGCGAGTCCATCGCCGCGCCCGCCCCGTGCGCGAGTACGATCGTATGCGCGGCCTCGCGCGGTCCGTCGATCAACAGGCCATCTTCCATCATAGTCAGGATTCCTTCATCGCTTGTCGTTCCTGACGAGCATGGCATTGCGCGCTATATTCTTTAGCCCATGGCTTCGCATCTGAAGAGCGCTGCACCCCCTCCGGCGAAGGAAGGTACGCCGGCTAGGTCCTTCGAGGACGGCGAGCGCTACTTCACCGATTTCTACCATCATCTGCTCACTTCGTCGTGGCCGTCCCTGCTGCTTCAGATCGCCGGCGCGTTCGCGACGATTAACGCGCTCTTCGCGCTCGGTTACTTCTTGGACGGCGGCGTCCAAAACGCACGGCCGGGCTCCTTCGGCGACGTCTTTTTCTTCAGCGTCGAGACGATGGCCACGATCGGCTACGGCCAGATGTCGCCCGACACGCTCTTCAGCCACGTCCTGATGAGCATCGAGGCGCTGACCGGCCTGATCGGCCTTGCCCTTGTCACCGGCCTTATCTTCGCGAAGTTCTCGCGTCCGACCGCGCGCGTCCGCTTCAGCCGCCTTGCCGTGATTTCGAAGCGCGACGGCGTGCCCAGCCTGATGTTCCGGATGGCCAACGTCCGCTCGAATCAGATCGTCGAGGCGCAGATCCATGTGGTTCTGGCGCGCCAGGAATTCACCATGGAGGGCGAAGAGGTGCGCCGCTTCCACGACCTCGCCTTGTCGCGCCACCGCAACGCGATTTTCGCCTATTCGTGGACCGCCATTCATCCGATCGGTCTCGATAGCCCTCTCTTTGGCGCCACCCCCGAATCGCTGGCGGCGTCGCGCGCCGGCGTCATCGTTTCGCTGACGGGTATCGATGAAACGTTTGCGCAGACGATCTACGCCCGATATTCCTACGACGCTCGGGACATCGTCTGGGGCGCTCGCCTGGCCGATATTGCGACCCACACGCCGGAAGGCGATTTTGCGCTGGACATGTCGAAATTCGACCACGTCGTTCCGGCTGAATTGTCGCCATGGGACGGTCAAAGCGTATCCACCGACTGATCGAACTGTGCGTTGCCGCGCGCGACTCCGGCTGATGTAGGTTCGTGCCCGGTCATCCGAAAGGACTTTGCAAGATGGAAATCGCCTGGATCGGTACTGGAATCATGGGTGCGCCGATGGCGCGCAGGATGCTCCGCGCAGGCCATCGCGTGCGCGTCTACAATCGCACACCGCACAAGGCGCGCGCTCTCGCCGCCGACGGCGCGGTCGTGACCGCCGACATCGCGGAGGCCGCCCGCGGCGCCGAGGCCGTCTTCATCATGGTCCCCGATACGCCCGACGTCGAAGGAGTGGTCGCGCGCATCGAGCCGGCCCTCGCTCGCGGTCAACTCGTCATCGATACCAGCACCATCGCGCCCGACGCCGAGCGCAAAATCGCGGCACGGCTTGCCGTAACCGGCATCGAGTACCTCGACGCGCCGGTTTCCGGCGGTGAGCCGGGCGCCATCGAGGGCACACTCACGATTATGGTGGGCGGGACCGAGGCTGCCTTTGCGCGCGCCCGTCCGCTGTTCGAGGTCCTTGGCAAGCGCATCACGCACATGGGCCGGCCGGGCGCCGGCCAGACCACCAAGCTCGCCAATCAGATCGCCGTTTCCCTTACGCTCGAGGCCGCCGCCGAGGCGCTTCTCTTCGCACGCAACAGCGGTCTCGATCCCGCCCGGGTCCTCGACGCGATCGGCGCCGGCGCCGCAGGTTCGTGGCAGCTCAGTAATCTCGGTCCGAAGATCATCGCCCAGGACTACCGTCCGGGCTTCTTCGTCAAGTTGATTCGCAAGGACCTGCGCCTGGTTGCCGAAGCCGCGACGCAAAACGGCCTCGCGTTGCCGGGACTCGCGCTGATGACCTCGATGTTCAACTCGGCCGCCGCGCTCGGCCACGATCTCGACGGCACGCAGGCGGTTGCCGCCGCCCTCGACAGGATAGCGACGCTCAAGTAGTACGACTCTCAACCCGCAGCTTTTCGGAGGCTTCGCCGATGTCCACCGAACACAATGATCTCCTCGTCGATCGCCGCGACGGCGTGCTCTATCTCACGATGAACCGGCCCGACCGTCTCAACGCCCTGAGCGACGGCATAATCAGCGGCCTGCTCGAAAACCTGGGCCGCGCGGCGAACGACCAGGAGGTCGGCGCGATTGTTCTCACCGGCGCCGGCCGCGGATTCTGCGCCGGCGGCGATATCACCCGGATGCGCGATCGCAACGAGGGCGCGGCCCAGGCCACCGCTCCTACCTCGCTCGATCAGCGAATCGCCGGCACCCGCCGCGGCGAGGAAGTGACGGTCATGCTCCATGAGATTCCCAAGGTTACGATCGCCGCCGTTAACGGCCCGGTCGCCGGCGCCGGACTTGGCCTCTGCCTCGCCTGCGATATCCGTATCGCCTCCGACGCCGCGCGCTTTGGCACCGCTTTCGCCCGCGTAGGATTTTCTGGCGATTTCGGCGGCAGTTACTTCCTGACCCAGCTCGTGGGGCCGGCCAAGGCGCGCGAACTTTATTTTTCCGCCGAAATCATTAATGCCGACGAGGCCCTCAGGCTCGGGATCGTCAGCCGCGTCGTGCCTGCCGCCACCCTTGCCGACGAAGTCCACACTTACGCGAAACGAATCGCCTCGGGTCCGCGCGTCGCCTACGCCTATATGAAGGGTAATCTCAATGCCGCCCTCAATACCGACCTGCGCACGCTGCTTGACCGCGAAGCCGTGGGTCAGGCGCTCACCAGTCTCACCGAGGATCACAAGGAAGCCGTCAAGGCCTTCCTCGATAAACGCGATCCCAAATTCCACGGACGCTGATTCGGGATAACGCCATGCCGATGACCAAGCGCGAGATCGCGCGCCTCCTCGCCGAACCCAATATCGCGGTCGTCGCCGTGACCGCACCCGACGGATCGCCCCACGCGGTGCCGACCTGGTATGAGTACCGCGCGGGGCAGGTAGCCTTCATCACCGACGCCACCGCCTTCAAGTACAAATGTCTCTCGCACGATCCGCGAGTTACGCTGTGCGTCGACGTGCGCAAGCCGCCCTACAAGGCCGTCATCCTGAAAGGGCGGGCAACGATGGAGGAAAAGGCCGTGCCCGCGATGGTCGAGCGGATGGCGATCGCATACATGGGTCAGAAAGCCGGGCGCGCCTACGTGAGAGGCTTCAAGAACGACCCGGTCGTTGTGGTGCGCTTCAAGCCCGACCGCGTCATTTCGTGGGACTACGGCAAGGACGGATAAACCGCCACCGCCCCCGGGAGCCGCAATCATGTTCAAGACCCGCATCTGCGATCTGTTCGGCCTCGAGTACCCGATCGTTTGCGCCGGGATGGGAGTTGTTGCGATGGCCGAACTGGCCGCCGCCGTTTCGGAGGCGGGCGGTCTCGGCACTATCGGACTCGCGGCGTTGGGGCGCGAAGGTATCCACAACGAGATTGCCGCCGCTCGCAGCCGTACGCGAAAGCCGGTGGCGGTCAACCTGTTGGTGCCGTTTCTCCAGCCGGGCGTCGTCGACGTTCTGGCGGACACCCCGATTCAGGCGGTCACCTTCTTCTGGGATGACGCGCGCGGGCATGCCGATTCGATCGCGCGCCTGCATCGCGCCGCGATAAAGGTAATTTGGCAATGCGGCTCGGCCGAAGAGGCGCAATGGGCGAAGGAAGCGGGCGTTGACGCGGTTATTGCCCAGGGCTTTGAAGCCGGTGGCCACGTCCGCGGCACCGTCACCACCTTCGCCTTGATTCCCGAGGTCCGCGACGCGATCGGCGAGATGCCGCTCATCGCCGCCGGCGGAATCGCCGATGGCCGCGGACTCGCCGCCGCACTTGCGCTGGGGGCCGACGGCGCCGTCTTCGGCACGCGCTTTCTTGCCGCCACCGAATCAGTAGCGCATCCGATCTACAAGGAACGCATCCTGCGCGCACACGCCTCGCAGACCATCCACACAACACTCTTCGACATCGGATGGCCCGATGCGCCCCATCGCGTGCTTCGCACCGCCGTGGTCGAAGAGTGGGAGAAGGCGGGACGCCTCGCTTCAGGCCAACGTCCGGGCGAGGGCAAGACCGTCGCGACCTCGCGCCGGCCCGACGCGGAGCTACCGCTGGTGAACTACACCGTGATGCCGCCGGCGGATTACCTTGAGGGCGACCTCGAGCGGCTGCCCCTTTACGCCGGACAATCCTGTAGCCTCGTGCGCGAGATTATCCCCGCGGGCGAGATCGTGCGGCGTATCGCGGCCGAAGCGCGCGAGGTGATCGCCCAGCGCCTCGCCGCGATGGTCCGCTGACCGCTTCGCGCGGACCACGTACGATCGCGCGACGCGTTCGCGTTCAGGCCATGGCTGTGATGACTGCGATCGGGAGCCGGCTGTTCGCGCTTTCGCTGCTCCATTCCATTTGGAATAATTCCCGCAGTGGCACGAAAGTTAACTCCCGAAGACATCCTTGCCGCGCTCGCGCGGGTCAACTACCCGGGTTACGCGGCTGATATCGTCGCGCTGGGCGTCGTCGAGGAAGTCGCGCCGATCGCCGACGGTGGTTACGCGATCACGCTGCGCCAGGCCAGCAGCCGCGAGGAGATCCTCCGCGAAATCGGGGGCCGCATCCACCAGATCCTCGGGCACGAGCTGGGTGTTCCCAAGGTCGAGTTCCGGGTTCGCAAGCTTGAAGCCGAACTGGGAGAAAGGACCGGCCGCGTTCGGCTCGAAGGCACCCGCTGGGTGGTCGCCGTCGCCAGCGGCAAGGGCGGCGTCGGCAAGTCCACCGTCGCGGCGAATCTCGCGGTCGCGCTCGCCCGCCTCGGCCACAAGGTGGGCCTGCTCGACGCCGACATCTACGGACCCTCGGTGCCGATGATGTTCGGTACCGGCGATGAGCGCCCGCGCGCGGCCGGCGGGCAGAGCTTTTACCCCATCGAAAAATACGGCGTGAAGCTCATCTCGATCGGCTTCTTTCTCAACGACAAGTCGCCC
The DNA here is from genome assembly GCA_035624865.1 of Binataceae bacterium (SeqCode). Lineage (GTDB taxonomy): Bacteria > Desulfobacterota > Binatia > Binatales > Binataceae > JASHZA01. The sequence goes on from DASPQS010000259.1 coordinate 5,395, forward strand.
GTGATCTGGCGCGGACCGATGGTGATGGGTGCGGTGCGCCAATTCTTGAAGGACACGCTCTGGGGTACGCAGGACTTCCTCGTCGTCGACCTCCCGCCCGGCACCGGCGACGCCCAGCTCACGCTCGCGCAGCAGGTCGCGCTTGACGGTGTTGTCATCGTCACTTCGCCGCAGGATGTGGCTCTCGCCGACGCCCTGCGCGCGGTCCGGATGTTCCGGCAGGTGCATTGCCCGCTGCTCGGCGTGGTCGAGAACATGAGCGGCTTCGTCTGCCCGGACTGCGGCGAGCGCGACGATCTGTTCGGCGTAGGCGGCGGCGAGCGGATGGCGCAGCAGGAGGGGATGGAACTGCTGGCGCGCGTTCCCATCTTCACCGAAATCTGCGAAAGCGGCGATCGCGGCATGCCGATCACGCTCGCATTTCCCGACCATCCGGCCAGCCGCGCCTTCTTCGACCTCGCCCGCAAGGTCGTCTCCGCGATGCCTCGCTAGCGGAGCGGGGCTGTCCCGCGGAGCGAGCAAGCGAGTCTGCGAGCTGCGTTAAAGGTAAACATGCCGACCGCAACGCGCCATGCAGGTTGGGTCATGTCGAGCGCAGCGAAAGGTTCTCCGTGTCACACGCGCGCAATCACGATGTATCGCGGATGAGCCGGTGGTTCGGTCCACAGCTCCGGGTCCATCAACGGTTCCACTGCGACCGAGCTGTATCCCTGCGCGCGGACCAATGCTGCGATCTCCTCATACGGTCGGCCGCCGAACAAAGGCAGCCGATCGTGAATCTCGGCATATTCGTCCCGGCGCTCCATCGCGCCCCAATGACCCTCGATCAACACGATCCGGCCGTCGGGCCGAAGCAGTCGGCGCCACGCGTCGAGTGCCAAATCCGGATGAGGCAGCGTCCACAACACGTGGCGTTCGACGATTAGGTCGAGGCTGGCGGCCGGCAGGTCCAGCGCCTCAACATCAGCCTCAACAAAGTGCACGTCCAGCCCCTGCGCTGCCGCCTTGATGCGCGCTTCGGCCAACATCGCCGGGGCGACATCAACGCCGGTGACGCGAAGTCCTCTCTCGGCCAACAGCAACGAGAGAAAGCCGGTGCCGCAGCCAACGTCGAGCACGTCCAGCGGCGTCGGACCCGAGATCTCCGAAATCAAACGACGCCAAGCTTGTGCCTGTGCCTCCGTGCGGAAACCGTGAGTGGGACTTTCCTGGTCAAAGTCGGCCGCCCTCCGGTCCCAATGCCTGCGCACTAATTCTTTCACAGGATCCATGACGGGCTTCTTCCCCTTAGCCGGAATATACCCCTCGCTGTGAAGACCCGTATAAACACCGATCGCAGTTTCCGCGCACACCCGCGCGTTTCACCGCCTGTTTCCGTTCAAGTCATTCTGAGCGAGGTCCTCGCAGAGAAGAATCTCGGCGACTTCCTTCGTTATGTTGTGTCCCGCGACTGAATTGCACAATCCGGCCGCACAAGCGCAACGCGCGAGGCAGGTGAGGGTCGACGCGAGCATCGCGAGCGTCAGCTTGGGGTCGCCTGGATCAGTTCAAACATGTCAGCTCCCCATCGCGCCTCATTCGCGACCCCACGCTAGAACGGGTAGTTGATCCCCGAGAATACCGCGGCGCCTTCGCCGCCCCATCCGACGTCGACGTAGCCGACCACGAACGGCTCCGCTATTGCCCGAAATCCCATCCCGCCCACCGGATGGAGATCGCTCAGCGGATCCTCCGACAGGTTCCGCCATACCCGCCCGGCCTCGAAGAAGGGCGCCAACTCGAGAATCCCGTGCGTGCCGAACAGATCCGCCTCGAATACGCGCGTGCGCAACTCGACGTTGCCGACCGCGAGATTGTTGTCGACGAAGCGGCCGGCGCCGTAACCGCGCAGGGTCTCCTGGTCGTAAAGCTGCGCGTCATCGCCGCCCAATTTCGCCAGCGAAAAGAACGGGATCTCGTTGCCCGCCGGCGAGTACTGGATATAGGCATGAGCGGCCAGGGTAAAACGCTTGGCGAAGCTCCAGTAATGGCGCAGTTCGGCGCCGAAGCGCGTGTACGACACCGAACTCATCAGGCGGCGGTCTGCGAATCCGCCGTACAGCAATGCGAGCCCGCCCTTGCGCGGGATATCGATCGAATCCC
>DASPQS010000260.1:0-2518 GCA_035624865.1 Binataceae bacterium (SeqCode)
GGCGAAGGTGCTGTCGGTAATCGTCTGCGGTTCCATAGCGCCGGCGTTATAAATGGCGCCGGCGTATTGAGCCTGGTTGCCGGAGAAGGTGCAACCCGAGACTGTCAAATTGCCGAAGATACCGTTGGAAATCGCGCCGCCCCACTGCGCCGAGTTCTCCAGGAAGGTGACGTTGGCGACGCCCAAGGTGCCGTCCTGATTGTAGATGCCGCCGCCATATGTGGCATTGCCGTCGGCGATGGTCAGGTTCGCCAAAACGAGCGTGCCGCTCGAGCTTACGACCATCACGCCGTACTGCCCGCCCCCATCGACGGTGACCGTCTGCCCGCTGCCATCGATAATCAGATTGTTCTGGATCGCGGGGAGCGTGCTCTGCAGCGCGATGGTGCCGCTCACGCTGAAAACGATCGTGTCGTTGCCGGTGCCCGCAACGCAGTCGCCGCCGGTGGTATCACCCGCCGCGTTGGCATTGTTGATCGCCTCGCGCAGGCTGCAGTCGCCATCGCCCGGCGTGGTCTCATCGTTCAAGGTATTGACGGTGATGATGCCGGTTGCCTTGGGCGCCGGCTGGAGGACGACGACGAATAGCGGGACGAGCGCGACCATCAGAACGACCAGCAATCCGGGCCGCGCGGCCGCCCTCGAGGCGCGCATAACCGTGTCTGTCGCGAATCGTGAAGCGATGCGGAATCCGCAGGCTGCCGCCGACCGCCACCATCCCCATGACCACTTCTTTTCGACCATGGCTCTCACTCGATGCCGCCCAAGCGTTTCACGCTCGGATTTGCGCCCATCACATCCGTGCAGTTGAAACGCCGCGAAGTCGCCCTTCAGGCCGAGCCGAAAGCGCGCTCAAACCGCGGCACGTTCTCAAAATCGCGTTACCGTCCCCGGTCCGCTCGCCGCAAACTTCGGGATCGCTGCCCCCTTGGCTATCCCGTGGGCGGCGGTAATGTCGCGGTTCTGCGCGGCATTCCGGAAAACAGCACCCGGGCTAGAAAGCTCTCCGCACGCAGCAGCCAGTAGAACCATAGTGGCTTTAGCATACTTTTGTTCGTCTTTACCAGTCCCTGCTGCCACTTTTTAATAATTTTGCTATCGGCTCGTGGCTGGCGTCGGCCAGCCCTCATTTCGGGAGACGCGAGCAGAGGTGCAGCGGCTGTCATGCACTCAATCGTCCAGTGCAGTCCACGGCCTGCTCTTCAGATCGTAATCTCCACTGTTTCTCTGTGATTTTCCTGTCCCCATCGAGGGTTTGACCCCACCGCGCGCCCGCCCGATCGCCAATTTCGGCTGGCATCGCTGTTGCTGTGAGGCGGAAACCCATGTCGATGGCAAACTTGAACTCCAAAGCGCGAGGCTTTCGCCGGTGGCGGATGCGCATCCTGTTGGTGGCGGTTGCCGCCTTGGCCGCCGCGATAGTACTGGCAAAAGTCCGGATGGGCCGCAGCGATTCCGAAGTGGGACCGACCGCTATAGCCACCCGCGGTTCGATCGAAAAGATCGTTGTGGCCTCTGGCACGATCGAGCCCGAACATCTGGTCGAGGTGCGCCCGCGCATCAGCGGCATCGTCGAACGGTTCCTGGTCGATGCCGGCGACCGGGTGAAGGCCGGACAAGTGGTCGCCGAGCTGGATCGGCAGGAACTCCTCGCGGCGGTCAACGAGGTTCGCGCGGGGCTTCGCATCGCCGAGCTGTCGCGCGATCACTCGGCCATTCAACTGAAGCGCAAGGACGGACTCTTCAAGCAGGCGATCATCTCCAGTGACGAGTTCGATACGATCCAGACCGAGGCCCGCCTCGATGAGGCCAAGGTGGAGGGCGCGCACGCGACTCTCGACCGGCTCGAACAGCAGCTCGCCTACGCGACGATTACCGCGCCGATCGATGGCGTCGTGCTAAGCCGCGATCTCAATCCTGGCGCCGCAGTCTCATCGGTCGAATCGGTCACCGGCGGCACGGTGCTTATGACGATCGCGGACACGTCCGAGATGCACCTGCTCGGAGTAATCGATGAGAACGAGATTGGCGGAGTGCGTGTCGGCGAGCCGGCCCGCATTCGAACCGACTCGTATCCGGGCGTTACCTTTGCGGGCCGGGTGCGCAAGATCGCGTCGATCGGGGATCGCAAGGACAACGTTACCTCATTCAAGGTCGAAGTGACCGTGCTGCAAGGCGTCGGCCAGTTGCGCGCCAAGATGTCCGCCGACGCCGACATCATTACCGCGGTCCACTCCGACACTTTGATCATCCCGGAAGCCGCGCTGCTCTACCGCAGCGGCGATGTGATGGCCCAGGTCGTAAGTGGCGCGGGCGCGGACCGGCTTTCGCTCCGCCGGTTGCGGCTTGGCATCTCCAATACCAACCAGGTCGAGGTGCTCGACGGCCTGTCCGCCGGCGAGCGAGTCAAACTCCAGTGAGCGATGCCTTAATCCTGCTCGATCAGGTCACCAAGGTCTTTCCGATGGGCGATCTCGAGGTGCGCGCGCTCGACCGCGTGAGCATCGCGATCGCATCG
>DASPQS010000261.1:0-3762 GCA_035624865.1 Binataceae bacterium (SeqCode)
CTGAGTGTCTGCTGGATCCATGTTTTGCCATGGTCGGTTGAAACCAGCAGTAGCGCCTTCGAACCAACCACAAAGATGCCCCCGTCAGGCCGAATCGCGACGCCAAACAGGGACATCCAGGGCGGCGCGGAAGTTCGAACCTGGCCTTCGATAGCTCCGCGGGCTTTAACCGCGCCGGCAGCAACCGTCACGAGGCAGATGCCGGCAAGGGCCCATAACTTCGCTCTTTTCAGCTGCGACCGTTTCAAGATTGGGATCTACCTCGTTAAATCGGTTGACGTAACAACCTGGTATCTGCTTTGGAGCCAAGGGTTTGAATAGTGCCCTGCGGCAGAAACTCGGAGCGCAGACAATCGGTCGAAGAGTGGATTTCCAAAATTGCGTCGCATTTTCAGGCGTGCGCCCGCCTCAAGATGGTGCAGCGAACTCGGCCAGCACTGGTGACGACGGCGGCGGCTGGCAGCAACGCTCTCGCGCGGGAGCGTTCTCTCTTACGGTACACATGATCGTGCCTTGGGCTCCTGACCTAAGGTCTGACACGGCTTACAACATGGTCGCCGCGGCTGTCAAGTCAATCTTCAGGCTAATTCCTCGCAGCACCGACGTTAATCCTGAATTAGCTCCGCCCCAGCATCTCAGCGTCGAAAATGATCGCATGGTTTATGTCCAAGCGTTGTCGTTGGACAATGTCCGCAATACGGAAGTAGAAATCTCCCGTAACAACATCTATGGAGCCGCCTGTCTCGTCAGCCGCAAGGTCCACCTATGACGAAGAGCGTAACCATTTGTCTCAGCTTCGATTTCGACGCCATGTCCTTATGGATCGGCACCTTTCACGCACGTTCTCCCAGCGCGATTTCGCGTGGCGAATTTGGCAACGTCGGCGCACAGAGATTGCTCGCGATGTTAAGGGATTGGGGCATCCGCTCGACCTGGTTCGTTCCCGGCCACACCGCGGACGCCTTCCCCTCGACCGTGGAGAAAATCGCAGCGGCCGGGCACGAGATCGGCCATCATGGCTACTTTCACGAACGGCCAAAAACGGCCGAGGACGAGATGCGCGACTTCGACCGCGCCACCGCCTCGCTTAAGCGACTGGTCGGCGTCGCACCGGTTGGCTACCGCTCACCAGCCGCCGGACTGATGCCGAGCACGTTGCAATGCCTGCTCGATCGCGGCTTTCTCTACGACAGCAGCATGATGGGCCACGACTTCTCGCCCTACTATTGCCGAATCGGCGACCAGGCCCCGAGCGACGGACCTTTCGTCTGGGGTCGCGAAACACCCCTGGTCGAACTGCCCTTTACCTGGGGCTTGGACGATTTCCCGGTCTTCGAACATGTATGGACCCACAACGGGGTCAATCCCGGACTCGCGGCGCCCTCGCAGGTTTACGAAATATGGGCGGGCGACTTCGACTATCTCTATGACCGCCTGGGTGAAGGAGTCTACATTTTGACCATGCACCCGCAGGCGATCGGGCGCGGGCACCGCTTGCTTATGCTCGAACGGTTGGTCAACCATATCCGCGAACGCAGCGGTGTCAGCTTCAAAACCATGGGCGAAGTCGCTTTGGAATTCAAAAAATCCAACCCGCTCCCGGCCGTCCCGCCGAGGAATTGAAAGAGCCGCAAGGTGACGCCTGACAATGCCGCACCATTCGCGCTCGCGCTCCTCGGTCTATTGCTGGGAATGAGACATGCCACAGACCCCGATCACGTGATCGCGGTAACCGCGATCGTGAGCAACGAACCGCGGCCCTTGAGCGCCGCACGCATCGGGATCGTCTGGGGTCTGGGCCACACGCTGACGGTGCTCGCGGTCGGCGCGGCGATCATCTTCTTCAACGTGCGGATTCCGGCGCGCGTCGGCCTGTCAATGGAATTCGCAGTCGCGCTGGTGCTGATACTGCTTGGACTTTCGTCAATGGCCGCACTGGCTCGCCGCCTGCTCGTGCAGATCGGATGCGTGCGCGTACCTGCCGATACCGAATTCATCGTTCACTCGCATCGGCACTTCCACGGCGGCGCAAGCCATAGTCATTCGCACGTCCACTCCGTCGCGCACGCCGCTCAGGAGCATACGGACGCGATCGCCGCCGTGCCGCATGACCATACCTTCGCTCCCGGCCTGCTGACGCTCTTCGCGATGCGGGCCCCACACCTGCGGTCATTTGTGGTGGGACTTGTGCACGGACTCGCGGGGAGCGCCGCGATCGCGTTGCTGGTCCTAAGCACCATCCGTCAGCCATTTTGGGCCACGCTCTATCTGCTGGACTTTTGCGTTGGAACGATAATCGGGATGGCGCTGATCACCACCGCCATCAGCGCGCCGTTGGTGGTTGCGTCGACGCGAATGGCGCCGATCTATCGCGGACTCGTACTTGGCTCGGGTCTCTTGAGTTTCGGTTTCGGCCTCTTTCTTGTCTATCAGGTCGGCGTGACCGATCAGCTTTTCGGGCCGGCACCTCTTTGGAGGATGCACTGAACCCGAGAGCGGGCCGGAGTGAAGGATTTCACCCTGCACAGCAACGCTAAAGTAGGGTAAGTTACGGGTCAGACTTGCGCCGAAGGGCTGCGGAGCGGCTCTCGGGGGCGAAGGCGAGCAGGATCAGTGCGCGGCTTTCCCGGCCTTGACCAGGCGCAGGTGGCCCCGGCGTCTGACGCCGCGGGCGCCGCTTTCGAGGCTGAAATCGTAAAGGTGGTCGAGGCACATGCCCCAGACTTCCGAGCCGTCGTCGAAAATCAGCAGCGCGACCACGGCGGAGACTTTCGCCTCGCGGATGATGTGCGCATTCTCGGGAATGACCTTGCGCTCGATCAGGACGCGCGCCTTGGCGAGTTGATCCTGTGCGCAGAGCTGGCAGGCGAGCGGACCGCCGGTGTCGAGCCGATTTCTGCGGTCGAGTTCAATAATTGCATCGCGGTCGGTGATTATCTCAGCCTCGCGCCATTTCATCTCAGCCTCCCCCTCCTTTACAGATGACCCACGGTGGCGTCACGAAGGTGATCAAGAATCACTTGGCTACCAGTAGCCGGGCGCCTCGCGCGCGAAACCGCCGAACGCGCGCAGAAGCCGCTCACGCCACGCGTTGACGGGATCAGCCGCTTCGAGCAGCGCGAATGGGCTGACGGCACGGGCCCATTGAAAGCTGCCGAACACGATATAGTCGGGATAGAGCGGCGACTCGCCGCCCAAAAACGGTTGCGCGGCGAAGGTCTGGCGCAACGGCTCGAGAGTCTGCCGAAACGCCGGAAGCCGCGCCTCGCGATCGGCGCAGTAGGCTTCCAGAGTCGTCCCGAAGCGCGCTTCGCGGCTGGCGCGGAAGTAGTCGCGGTCCCGTGGTTCCAGATGGTTCCATATGTCGAGCGCGACGAAGCGCGAAATCGCGCCATTGAGGACCGCGTCGGTCCATTGATTGAAGAACCGGGCCAGTGCGCGCCCGGCGCCGCCCCCGAACAACGAGGGACGTGCGCCGTAGGTATCCTCGAGATAGTTCGCGATCGTCCAGGAGTCGACGACGCCACGGCCATCGTCAACCAGCACGGGGACGCGGTCCCACTTGTACTGCGCGATGAGCGGCTTGTCGAAGTAACGCCACGGGATAGTTTCGAACTCGAGCCCTTTGTGCGCGAGCGCCATCTTGATGCGCCAGCAGAACGGACTGAAGCGGCGGCCGGGTTCGGCGCCCGCGAGGTCGTAGAGTTTCATTCCCATCGAAGTGCTCAGGGGTATTATCGCTAACGGCAGCGCGGGCAGCCA
>DASPQS010000262.1:0-7357 GCA_035624865.1 Binataceae bacterium (SeqCode)
CGCCGCTGCCGTCGTCGCCCTCGATACCGACGGCACGATTACGCTGCTCACGCAGTACCGTCATGCGGTCGGCGGCTGGATTCGCGAGATTCCGGCCGGATGCCGCAACGGCGACGAAACCGCGCGTGAATGCGGCGAGCGCGAGTTGCGCGAAGAGGCCGGGCTGCTCGCCCGCCGCTGGGACCATCTGGGTTCGATCGTCACTATCCCGAGCTTTTGCAACGAACGGATCGATCTGTTCCTCGCGCGCGATCTCTCGCCCGCTCCGCGCGAGCTCGATCATGACGAGGTGATCCACGTCGAGCGCGTCGAATTCGATGACGCGCTTGCGATGGTGCGCCGCGGCGAGATCGTCGACGCCAAGACCATCGTGGCGTTGCATCACGCGCAATCGCTGTTGCGCGACGACGGCCTTGCACTCACGAACAAGTGACGAGAATTTTTCCGAAGCTGCCGCGGTCGGCGGCCAGTGCCTCGAACGCTTTCTGAATATCGTCGAGCTGGTAGCGCGCCGAAATCAGCGGTCGCACGTCCAGCTTGCGGCTTGCGACCAGGCTCACCGTTCGGCTGAAATCGATGTCGTTGGCCCAAAAGCTCGCGATCAGATCGACTTCGTTCCCGACCAGCCGGTTGGCCCGCAGCTCCAGCTTGCGCCCCTCGTACACCGCTACCATCACGATCCGTCCCTGCTTGCGCACCAGATGTTGTGCCTGGTCGAAAGCTGCGGCGCTGCCCGACGCCTCGAACACGATATCGGCCCCGCGCGATTCGGTCAGCTCCATTATCGGGCCCTCGACCTCGTCGCCCGGATCCAGTGCCAAATCCGCCCCCATCTTAAGCGCCAGCTCTCTTCGCCTTGCCCCCGGCTCGACCACCGCGATTCGATCCGCCCCGGCCAGGCGCGCCAGCGCCGTGACCAGCAATCCGATCGGACCCGCGCCCATCACCAGCACGCGTTGCCCAATCGTCAGGCCGGAACGGCGAATCGCATGGCACGCGACCGAAGCAGGCTCGATCAACGCCACTTCATCATCCGGCGTCTCGGCTGGTACCACGAACATCTGCCGCGCTGGCGCGGTGATGTACTCTGCAAAAGAGCCATTCCGCTCCGCCACCGCCATTGCTCGAAAGTCACATAAGGTGAAGTCGCCGCGGTGGCAGTATTCGCAGTTGCCGCAACCCGGGTAAATTATCCCGACCGCCTTGTCGCCCGTTTCGAAACCGCGCGCCTCGGCGCCGACCTCGACCACCTCGCCGCAGAATTCGTGGCCCAGCACCGCAGGCATCGGGATCGCCAGCGGTCCCGCAACGAACTCGTGCAGGTCGCTGCCGCAGATCCCGCTTACCTTGACGCGAAGCCGCAGGTCCGACGGCTTGAGCGATGGCTCCGGATAGGCGCGGTCGAGATCGATTCGGCCGCGAGCTTTCAAAACCGCTGCACGCATCTGCGATGGCTCCAGACGGCGATAGAGGATCGCCGCCGATCATAGCAGGATGTTGCAAAATCGAAACACCGGAAGTTGCTCCGGTTCATCCCTCGACCAAAACCGTAGCCGCCTCGGTGCTTCAGTCAGCCCCGAAAGCTCCGCAGCCGCAATTGTTAGTGGGACCGCTAACGTCGCCTGATGATCCCGAGCTGTGGTGGGCTATTCGATGTCTACTTCGTCCGGGAAAAGAAACGTGGTGCTACCATCGTCGAATTGCACCAATAACATGCGTCGACCAAGATTGTTCAATTGACGCAAGATAACTGGCTTCTCATTGAAGCGAGCACGACCCTGTTGGTCTCGTACCGGACGAAGCAAACTACAGTGCCGCCCCACCACCGCGTCCACGTTCATCGTTTCCATAATTATCTCCGCATCGCCTGGTCATTAATCGCAACCGGTCAGCCTCCATCCCCTGGCTAATATGATAGCAAATCGCAGGCCTAATGTTAGATGACTTTTGATTGGCCACCATTTGATATCTTCGCTGTAATTATTCGCCACCTACGAGCGCGATTAGACCTCCAGACCCGGCTTCTCCTCGATTCTCGTTTTGCGATTTTAGCCAAAATTCCACGAAAAAGGTTGATCTCCCAACCAAATCGGGTCAGGTAAGAGAACCAACAGTTAACCGCCGCCTCTCCCGAAAAATGCTTCATTTCACGACATTTTTCGGACGGCAAAGGCTGGACGCTTATGACCACACTTTACCCGCAGGTGATGGGCCGCGAGGCCATGGTCGCCACCGAACACTACCTCTCCGCCTCGGCTGGCGCCCGTATCTTCGCCCGCGGCGGCAACGCGATCGACGCCGCGGTCGCCGCCACCCTCGTCGAGGGCATCGTCAATCCTCACATGCACACGATTGGTGGCGAAGCGCCCATGCTCATTTATTTGGCAAGCGCTCAACGCGTAGTCGCCGTCAACGGCAACATGACTGCCCCCGCGCGAGCCACTATCGACTTTTACCGCTCGCGCGGACTCGACCTGATCCCCGCCGAGGGACTCCTTGCTGCCGGCGTTCCCGCTGCCTTCGACGCCCTTGCCGGCGCGCTCGCCCGCTTCGGCACGATGACGTTGGCCGAAGTCGCAGCGCCCGCGCTCGCGCTCTGCGAGGACGGGATGCCGATGCACGCCGGACTCAGCGGCCACGGTGAAACCCCCAAGGATTTGTCGGGGCTCATCGGGGTCGCCTCGATTCGCGCCAATCGCCGGAAGTTTCGCGATCAGTGGCCCACCAGCGCGGCGCTCTACATGCCCGGCGGCGAGGTGCCCCGTCCCGGCGATATCATCAAAAATCCCGCCCTCGCGAACTTCTTCCGTCGCCTGCTCGACGCCGAAGCCGCCGCGAAAAACCGCGGCCGCGAAGCGGCTATCGACGCCGCGCGCGATCGTTTCTATCGCGGCGACGTCGCCCGCGAAATCGTCAAATGGTCCGACGCCAACGGCGGCCTCCTCCAGGAGAGCGACCTCGCCGGATTCACCACCAGGTTCGAAGACCCCGTCACCGCCGACTATCGCGGCGTTACCGTTCACAAATGCCAGCCGTGGTCGCAGGGCCCGGTCTTCCTCCAGCAATTGCGAATCCTCGAGGGTTTCGACCTGCGCGCGATGGGCCACAACTCTGCCGATTACATCCACTGCCTGGTCGAAGCCGCCAAGCTCGCCTTCGCCGATCGCGAGGCCTACTACGCCGATCCCGAATTCACACCAGTGCCGATGGACGCCCTGCTCTCGCGCCAGTACGCCGACCTTCGCCGCGCACTCATCGATCCCGCTCGCGCCTCGATGGATCTGCGGCCGGGCGACGCGCTCCGGATGCGCGCGCTGCTCGACGGTGAAAACGCGCAAGCCCGTTCATGGGGCCGCGGCACGATACACGTCACGGCGGCGGACGGCCGCGGCAACATGGTCGCCTGCACCGCGAGCGGCGGATGGATTCCCAGCTCGCCCGTGATCGACTCCCTCGGATTTCCGCTCGGCACCCGCGTCCAGACGTTCCATCTCGACGACCGCCACCCCAACGCGCTTCGTCCCGGCAAACGCCCGCGAACCACCCTCACTCCCTCGATCGCCACGCGCGACGGCGCGCCGTTCCTCTCCTTCGGCACCCCCGGCGGCGATCAGCAGGATCAATGGACCCTGCAATTCTTCCTCAATCTCGTCGACTTCGGGATGGACGTGCAGGAGGCAATCGAAGCGCCCCGTTTCTCCACCGCGCATTACGTCAACACCTTCTATCCGCATAACTACAACCAGGGCGTCCTGCGGATCGAAGAGCGCTTCGACGAAAAAGTCCGCGCCGATCTCGCCGGCCGCGGTCATCGCCTCGAAGTGCGTCCACCCTGGTGCGAAGGCCATGTGCTCGCAATCCGCTTCGACCCCGCCCGCCGGCTCCTGACAGGCGGCGCCGACCCGCGTGGACAACTCGCGGTCGTGATGGCGGCGCAGGCGATCGGATGGTAGGTGCGCGCCCGCGCCGTTTGATGCGCACGGCGGTTTGACCCGGCAGAAAAGCGTCTTCGCCCACCTATGCCGTTATGCTAAACAATTCAGGGGCGGAGGCGGCGGTGCGGCGCGGGCGGAACCTTACAATTCAGCAACGCTACACCAAATTGCCAAAACGCTACCGGAAAAGAGGCAGTCCGCGAGTGTCATTAGATTATAAAAATAGATTACGCTAGCTATATGGTGTTTTATCGCGGGCATAGAACCTGCTCCGGCTGAATGGAGGAATCGGATGCGGAAAAGAACCAAATTGACACTTAATGGTCTGTTGGCGGCGGTGATGCTCGTCGCGCTGGCGGGATGCTCGGGGCAGCCTCTCAGCACCCGCGAAAAAGGAACGCTCATCGGTGGTGGCGTAGGAGCCGCGACAGGCGCGATAATTGGTGCTGCCGTTGGTGCTCCGGGAATCGGCGCCGCGATCGGCGGCGGAATTGGCGCTGTCGGCGGCGCACTCGTCGGCAACGAGATGCAGAACCAGGAAGTCAGTCAGCAGCAGACGCAGACCCAGCTCCAGTCCCAGCAGCAGGAAATCGAGCAGCAGCGCCAGCAGATCGAGCAGATGAAGCAGCAGAAGGAAACCGAATAGCCGGGTAGCCAATCGAGGGAGGTATTTTTTATGCGCAGCGGTCAGATTGCGACCATGGCACTTGCACTGGCGGCCTTGTTTCTGGTCGCCGGATGTTCCGGGCAGCCCTTGACCGAACGGGAGAAGGGTACCGGTGTGGGCGCTCTGCTGGGTGCAGGCACTGGCGCGATCATCGGCGCAGCCGTAGGCCATCCGGCAGCGGGCGCGGCGATTGGCGGCGGCCTCGGTGCTGCTGGTGGCTTTATGGTCGGCAACGAGATGCAGAACCAGACCACGCAGAACCAGCAGACGCAGGGCCAAATCCAGCAGCAGCAGCAGGAGATCGAACAGCAGCGCCAGCAAATCGAACAGCTCAAGCAGCAACAGGAGACTGAGTAGTTATTCCGAAACGAGGGGAAGGGGGAGGTTGGTCATGCGCGGACGGCGATATGCAAAGGTGGGGGTCGCGCTCGCAGCCCTGCTCATGATTGGTGGATGTGGTCAGCAGTTTTCGACCACCCAGAAGGCTACCGGCGTCGGTACCGTTCTCGGCGCCGGCAGCGGAGCCATCATCGGCTCGGCCGTCGGCCATCCGATCGCGGGAACTCTGATCGGCGCCGGCATCGGTGGCGCCGGCGGCTATGCCGTCGGCCGCGGATTGCAGAGCAACGAAGACGCGCAACGGCAAACGCAGGCCCAGCTTTCGCACCAGCAGCGCGAAATCGAAAGCCAGCGCCGCCAGATTCAGCAATTGCAGCAGACGCAGGAAACCGAGTAGCAGTCAGCGAGTCGGGCCGAATCCTCGGTCCGGCGCCGGATTCGCAAAAACAGGGTGCCCGACGGCACCCTGTTTTTTTTTCCTCCGAATCCCGGCGCGCGATCCTCGCCGCGCAACCCCTCGCCCAACCCTACGCCGGATGGCAGATCTTGCACGCGCGCAGTCCGGCGCCCCGCGCATGAGCGGAATCGCCGAAGATCAGCCATCGTTTGCGGCTCGCTCGCCGCACCGACGTGCACGCCGGCCGGCAAAAGATCCGCGACGCCCAATGACCGTACACCGCCGTCCCCGGTAAACGATTCCCGCGGTCGGCGCGAAAACCCTCCGCGCCCAGCAGTTTCAGCTTGCGCGCGATCCCGCCGCCGTAGTTCCCAATCGTCCCGTCGGATTTGATCACGCGATGGCACGGGACGTAAATCGGCAGCGGGTTCGACGCCATCGTATTCCCGATCGCGCGCTGGCTCGACGGCGCTCCGATCGCATCCGCCAGCGCCGCATAGGTCACCACCGAACCCGGCGGCACCGTCCGCAGGCGTTTCAACGCGCGCCGCTGAAACTCGCTCTCCACCAGGCTCAAGTCGACTCGCCGACGCGCCACCGCGTCGGCGTCGCCCTTCAAAAACCGCTCGATCTCGTCCGCGATTCGCGCCGCCGTCGCCGGGTCTTCCTCGAGGTCGAACCGCTGCCGCAAATCCTCGAGCGCGCCGGCGCCGTCGCTCGTGTCGAGATACTTGACCGCGATCAGTCCGCGCGGACCGTCCGCGATCAACAGCCGGCCGATCGCGGTATCGATCACCGCGACCCGCGCCCGCGGCCGCTCAATCCTCTTGAGCGCGCGCCGCAGCCGCGGCCGTGCGGTCGCCAGCATCTCGTCGACCACCGCCTCATCCGGCCCGGGGCCGAAGTCTTCGCTCGTCTCGTCCATGGGCTTTACTCCGCCCCCTTGATTTTCTTCATCGCCAGATAAACCCCCGCCCGCGCCGCCTCCTCCGAGCATCCCAGCGCCGCCGCGATCTCGCCGTAATCGAGTCCGCCGAGCTTGCGCATCACCAGCGCCTGCCGCTGCTTGTTCGGCAGCTTCCCGATTTTCGCCCGCAAATCGATCACGCCGTCGGGAGAACCGCCCGTGCCCGCGCGATCCGCCCGCCCGCCGGCTTCGAACTCCTCCCCGCTGATCACGCGCGCGCGCCGCGCATGGTCGCGCGTATGGTTGAGGCAAAGGTTCGTCGCGATCCGAAAAAGCCACGGCCGCAATCCCGCCGCCGAATCCAGCCGCGGATAGGCCCGATACGCGCGTAGCCACGTCTCCTGGAAAAGATCGAGCGCATCTTCGCGATCGCGCGTCATGCGCAGGATATAGCGCATGATCTCGCGCTCGTGCCGCCGCATCGCCTCCTCGAACGCCGGCGGCATCTCCAATCTTGCCGTCTCTTCCATCCCGCTTAGCTATAACCCTGCACGCGCCCGTTCGTGAACTCTCCGCCACGGATTAGACAGCCGGCACACCCTAGGCGAAGGCCCCGTCATCCGATATTTTCGACTTTCCCATATCTGCGTGAGGAGGCATGAGGACGATGAGGAAAAACATACTGGGGATAGCGGTCGCGACCGTCTTGGCGACGGCTTCGTTCGCGCGCGCGGCGCACTTCATCGCCGAGCCCGGCCTCTGGCGGGGGACCAGCAAGATGGAGAGCAACGGTCAAAACATCCCGATGAGGTCCCACGACCATTGCGTGACCGCCAAGGAAATGGACGACGAAATGAAGAAGTTCTCGCAGGGCCCGATGCGCAACACTCCCGAGGAAACCTGCAAGAAAGTAAAATTCGAGCAGACCTACAGCACCATCAAATGGCGCGTCGAATGCACCGGCAAGATGCAGATGGAGGGCGACGGCTCGGTGGTCTTCGACAGCGGCAGCCATTACACCGGTACCGTCACCATGACCGGTAACATGATGGGCCGTCCCATCAACAACGTCGTTCATCTCGAGGGCCAGCGCATCGGCGCCTGCACCGGCA
>DASPQS010000263.1:0-13595 GCA_035624865.1 Binataceae bacterium (SeqCode)
CGGCAGCCGTTACCAACGTCGTCGCGTAGTTCTCCGCTGCAACTAGATCAGCCAGGGAGGCCGAGCAAGCCTCCACCAGGATAATCTGCGCGGTCGGTGCCATCGCATGCGCATATTCGATATCCAGCGACTCCTCCAAAGCCCATCCCGCATTGGAAGGCGGTGTGCCGCCGCAACTGGCGGCGCCGCCGGTGTTCCCACTATTCGCGTACGCCACGGTGAAGCCCGTCGTCGGCAGATGGTACTGCTTGGAGAATGTTGCGTAGTCCGTTGCGGCATTCGGGTTGTCGAACGCATCGACCAGCGCGATTGCGCCCCAGCCAGCGGGGGTTTTTTTGTTGAACACGACGTGTTTGCCGGCGCCGCCCTGTGGAGTGCATCCGCTATACGGCTTGATCAGTCCGTAAATGCACGCCAGAGAGCCCGGGTTCTCGAAGGCGGGATTTGGTTTCGGCGCAGACAGCGGAACTGCCTCGCGATCCGGGTTGGCTAACACATAGTCCGTATGCGCAAACTTGCCGGCATCTTCGGGGCGCGCGATGCTGGTCTCAGGGACATATACGGTGTCGGGTTGAACGTAGCTGTGGGTACCGTATTCCGGAGCGACAAATCCTGACGGATTTGCTCTGTCACTCACGTCCTGGGCACCCGCGAGCGCCGCGAAGCTTAACAAAAATAGGGCGGCCGCAGCCAGCGATATGGCTTTACAACGAACCTGAAATGCTCGTCGTTTCTCGGGGAAATTTTTCAGAGTCCGATTGATGGGAATAAACGACACGTCTCCACTTTTATTCATCTCCTGCACTCCCCTCCTCCTCCAGACGTCATTCTGGCAGACAGTCAGCGACCGCCAACCGTTAAATCCGAATCCCCGGCCTAAGTCAACATCGGTCTGGGCAGCCTTTACCTTCATTAACTCATAGCAAAAGCTAATGACTTCCGCTTCGCCGGCGGTGATTGGCGCCTTGTTCGCCCCGAGGGAGTCGCGCTTCTCGACGTCCGCTGCGATGTGTACGCGATACGGTAACTAGCGTGCCCTCGAATACTCTCAGACTACTGCTCCTGAAGGGATTCGATATAGTCCACGAGAGCCGAGATCCTCCGTTTAACCCTTTCCTCGCTTTCTGGACTGAGATTATCTTGTTGGTATTTCAACCCCCAGGTCGGCATGCCGCCGATAAAGTGCGCAGGGAAGCGCTTGCGGCCATCAATCGTGTCATAAACTTCCTGACCCGGGAATTTGCCATTATTCCTGTTACGGAGTTGCGTCAGATCAACCGCCCTGTAACCTGGCACTGCCCCCATCCTCGGAGTGCCTCCTTTTCCATCGACACCGTGACAGCGCGCGCAGTCTGCGAGGTAATCCTCCTTGCCCGGCGTATCACCAAAGCCAGTTCCTCCGACACTCAGAGCGCATACCAGTATGCAAAATAGCATCGCGCCGAATTTCGTCTTCGACATTCATCCCCCTGTCAAGCCCGAAGAATTCTCCGCTCCGAAACCGCTCGAATTTGAGTCTCGGTCCTGGGCGTTCAGCGTTTTTTACAGGATGCTCCATCAGCGGAAAAGTCCTCGTGGCGCAGTTTAACCGAAGCCCGTTCGTGCCGCCCCCCCGGCGCTCACGGCCAGATCTGGATCGTTTCGGGCGTCCCCAGGCAGTGATTATGAGTTACGCAACTTTGCTGGCGAGGTCGCCTTGGGAACTGCTGCGCATTTCAAAGCCAGTTATAATTTGTCCGCTGTAACTGTTGATAAAGAGGTAAGGACACATGAATCGATCTGCCCGAACATTCTCATCGCGGCAATCGCCGGGACATCGCGAGATTGCTGCCGTGAAAGCCGAGCCGCTCGTATAGCGCCCTGGCGCGCTCATTTTGCGGACTTACTTCCAGCACTAGCGCGACCAAATGGCCTCGCCATAGCGATTCTTCCCCGCGCGCAAGCCCCTCAACCAGCTCCGTCGCCAGACCGCGGCCGCGATACCTTTTATCTACATACAACTCATCGATATTGCAGACTTCCCCTCCCATTTCGTTGGACCAGAACGAGATCAAAAGGGCATAACCGACGACCAGACCATCAGCCTCGCACACCACCGCACAGCCGCGGGCCCGCTCTTCGCGCAGCTTCGCCAGCGTGCGCAAAACCTGTTCAGGCTTGACCGGTACGGGACCCGGATCGTCGGCATTGAGCGCCATGCACATCGAAACGACGGCGTCGTCATCCGCTACGGTCGCTATTCGCCACATCAGTCTTCGCGCTCCTCTTTCCAACGATACCCATCCTTGGGCGCCGGCACCCTGATCGCAAGCCGACTTTCCCGTCGTGCGAGGCCGGGTCTCGCGCGGCCGGATCGTTCGCGTCCTTCACCGAAGAAAAGGCGTATTTGGGATCGAGCCCCCGAATGCTATAGCTCTTGACGGGTTTGGGTTCGCGTCCGGCGGAAAACGGGCGTAAAGCGGGGCGGAAGGTGCACGATGGCGGGGCGGGGAGGCTACATAGCCGTCGAGGGGCCCATCGGCGTGGGCAAGACCAGCCTGACCCGCCTGCTCGCCCGCGAACTTGGCGCCCGCCTCATCCTCGAGGAGGTCGAGGAAAATCCCTTCCTCGCCCGCTTTTATGACGAACCCGACAAGTTCTCGCTCCCGGTCCAGCTCTACTTCCTGCTCACCCGCTACAATCAGCAGCGCGCGCTCGCCCAGCAGGACCTTTTCGCCCAGCGCACGGTGGCAGACTACCTCTTCGCCAAGGACCGCATCTTCGCCGGACTCAACCTCGCCCCCGAGGAGATGACGCTCTACGAGAGCGTCTACCGGCTGCTCGACGCCCGGATGCCCAAGCCGGATCTGGTCGTCTACATGTCGGCCAAGGTCCAGATCCTGGCGGAACGCCTCCGCAAGCGTAACCGCGATTTCGAGCGCAATATCACCTTTGAATATCTTGAAAGGGTTTCTGTCGCCTTTCGCGACTTCTTCTTCTACTACGACGAAACCCCGCTGCTCGTCGTCGATACTTCGGAAATCGACTTCGTAGAGGATTCGGACGACCTGCGCGAACTCGTCCGCGAGATCGAGACCGCAGGCTCAGGCGTGCAGCATTTCGTCCCGCGCAGGCGCTAGCCGCGCGGGTCATTCTCGGCTATTAAACGCCTTTTCAATCTTTTCGGACAGGGTGAAATCCTTCACCGTCACCCCGCCCTCGCTATGCGTCGTGCAGGTAAAGGTCACCCGGGTGTAATTGACCAGGATATCCGGATGATGGTCGGCGGCTTCGGCCATCTCGGCCACCCGGTTGATAAACCGGATCCCGTCCATGAACTCCTTGAAGCGATAGAGCTTGCTGATCGCGCCGTCCTTGTATTGCCATCCGGAAAGGGACTTGAGCCTGTCTGCGATTTCGCCGTCGTCGAGCTTCGCCATCGCGTGATCCTCCCGCAGTTTGGATCGCTGTGAATGCCGTCTTTATATTAGAGCATCCGCAGCGCGGCGCTCCATTTGCGATCGATAGAGCCGTGCGGACGATTATCCGCGCTGCGCAGCCGTATGGTATAAGCGAACCACACCGGAAGCATCCGAGGTTCGAAGAAGGATCAGGCGATGGCGAAGTACGTTACTGACGAGGTTCTCAAGCAGATCGGCAAGGCCGGCGAAGCGCGCACGCTCGACGTCGAGCGCGGCGCAATCCGGCGCTTCGCCGAGGCAATCGGCGATCCCAACCCGATCTTCAACAACGAGGGCGAAGCGCGCAACACGCGATTCGGCGGGATGATCGCGCCGCCCACTTTCTATCGCTCGCTCTCCGCGGCGATTCCCGACGTCAAGATCGAGATGCCCGCATTCCGCGGACTCGACGGCGGTTCGGACTGGGAGTACTTCGAGCCGGTGCGGCCGGGCGATCGCGTCACGGTGCAGACCAAGATCGCCGACATCCGTGAAAGTGAAGGCCGGCTGGGCACGATGGTGATTATCACCACGGAGACCTCCTACACGAATCAATTCGGGCGGCTGTGCGCGCTCCAGCGGTCGCGGGCGATTCGCTACTGATCGGGCACGAGACTTCAGGGGAGAAAGCACGATGGGGAAGAAGCAATTTTATTTCGAGGACGTCGAAGTCGGCAGCGAAATTCCCACGCTCGAAAAAGATCCGACCACTCAGCAACTCGTCAAGTACGCGGGCGCTTCGGGCGACTTCTACCAGATCCATTACGACAAGGACTTCGCGCTCAAGAACAATCTGCCGGGCGTGATTCTGCACGGCGCGCTCAAGAACGCGTTCCTCGGCCAGTTGATGACCGATTTTGCGGGCGACGCGGGATGGCTGCGCAAGCTTTCAGTGCAGTACCGCGGGATGGATCAGCCGGGCTCCAAGGTCTGGGGCAAGGGCCGCGTGGTAAAGAAGTACGTCGAAGGCGATCAGCATCTGGTTGACTGTGAAATCTGGCTGGAAAATGCCAAGGGCGAGAAAACGACACCGGGCAGCGCAACCGTGATCCTGCCGTCGCGCCGCGCGTGAGCACGAGAAATTTCCGATGGCCCTGCGGCGGCAGTTCGCGCCCGGCTCGATCGAAGCGGCGGACCTGATTCAGGGCCGGGTCGAGCCGCATTACGGAAAAATCCTGAAGCGGCTGCTCGCCGCGCATGCGATCGCCGAAAAGTTGACGGCGATCGGCTACGAACGAGCGCTCGGCAAGCTCGCCAACCCGGCCTTGCGGCCGACAATCGAAAAGAATCTCGCCGAGGAACGCAAGCATGCGCGGTTGATCTACCGCGCACTCGAGCAGTTGGGCGTGACTCAGGAAGCCGCCGACCGCTCGATGGTCAGTGTTTTGGGAGCGCCGTCGTTTGCGGCGCCGCGGCATTTCGCGAGGCACGCGGCCGATGAACTCAACCTGGTGATGGCCAGCGTGAGCCTCGACATGACCGGGCTTATCATGATCGGTATCAATTACAAGGAGTCGAGCTATGCGCCGCACGCACGCGCCGCCGAAGTGATCCTCGCGGAGGAAGAGGATCACGAGATCTTCGCGGCAAGCGAACTGAGAGAGGCGGCCGGACGCCTGGGTCCGGATCGGGTAAACGGGGCGCTGCGCGAATGGTTGCCGCGCGCGGTGAATTTCTTCGGTCCACCGGGCAGCGGCTTTACCTACGACTGTATCCGCTACGGGCTTAAAGCCCGCGACAATGCCGACCTCGCGGAAATTTACCTTTCATTGCTGGAACGGCGGGTGGAGCAGGCCGGACTGGCGATGCCGCGGCTGACCTCAAGTTACCCGCATGCGGCTGCCTGAGCCCTTTTCCGTCCGCCCCTTCATCCTCCGACGATGCACTGCGCACAGTAGCGCGGTTGGGTCGAAGCAGCCTGCTGCTTGCAATCTTTGACCGTCAACGGAGACGGTATTCCTTCATTTTTTTCTGAAGCGTGACGCGGGAAATGCGCAGCGCAATCGCGGTGCGCGAGACGTTGCCCTTATGCCGCGCGAGCGCCTCGGCAATGTAATTTGCCTCGTACGCCGCAACGGCATCTTCGAGCGGAGGAAGAGCGGACGGCGAACCGTCGATCGCGCACGAGTTTCGTTTCCCTTCGATCGTAGCGCCGGCGGTTGGCGCGTCCGCGGAAACGGGATGATCAACTACGGCGTTGATCAGTTCGCGCGACAGATGACGCGGCGCGATCGACTCGCCTTCACGCGCGAGAGCGGCTGCGCGCTCGATTTCGTTCATAAGCTGGCGCACGTTGCCGGGCCAGTCGGCCTTCGTCAGAAGATCAACGACCTCCGGATTGAAACCGTTGATGCGCTTGCGATGGCGGCGGGCCGCGATTTCAAGGAAGCGCGCGGCCATCAGCGGAATATCCTCGCGCCGGTCGCGCAACGCGGGTATCCGGATGGTAAAGGCGGCGAGCCGATAGTAGAGGTCGGAGCGAAAGCTGCGCGCGGCGATCGCGGCCTCGAGATCGCGGTTGGTTGCGGAGATCACGCGGACGTCGACCTTCAGCGGTCGAGTATCACCCAGCGGCGTAACCTCACCCTCCTGGAGCACGCGCAGCAACTTGGCCTGCATCGATGTCGGCATATCACCGATTTCGTCGAGGAAGAGGACGCCGCCCGTCGCCGCCTTGAACAAGCCCGGGCGGTCATCGAGCGCGCCGGTAAAGGCGCCGCGCCGGCATCCGAACAATTCGCTTTCGAGCAGACCTTCGGGCACCGCCGCGCAATTGATCGCCAGAAACGGACCATCCGCGCGCGCGCTGGTGCGATGGATCGCGCGGGCGACGAGCTCCTTGCCAGTACCGGTTTCACCCTCGATCAGGACGTTGATATCCGAGAGCGCCGCCCCCTCCATCAGGGTGAAGATCTCGTTCATGGCGGGGCTGGCTGCGATCAGTTCGCTGAAGCGGTCTTTGCGTGCGAGCTCACGGCGCAGCGAGCCCACCTCGGCGCGCAAGCGTTCGGCGGAATCCTTGATGCGGCTGAAGCGGTCGGCGTTATCGAGCGCGAGCGCGATTGAGCCGGCGAGCTGCTCAAGCACGGCCAGATCGGCCGGCGAAAAAGGTGACTGTCCACTGCGGCGTACCGCTTCGATTACGCCCAGGCGCTTGTCGGCGCTGACCAAAGGAACCGCGAGCATCGAGCCGGTAGCCGTACCGGTCTTTTGGTCTACGGCTGAGTAGTGGCGTGGATCGTGGCGAACGTCGGCAATCAGTTCAGAACGGCCACTTTGGAAAACGGCGCCGGCGACGCCGCGATCGGCGGGAAGCCTAAACTCGGCAAGCTTGCGGCCCGCATCGACGTCGCGCTCGGAAACGTACGGGAAGTGGAGTTCGTTGCGTTCGCTGTCGTATAGCGCGAGCGAAACACCGGCCGCGCCGAGGATTTCGCGGCAGCGTTCGAAGACGAAGGGGATCAAGTCCTCGAGTTCGAGACGGCGCGCGAAGGCACTGGCCAGCTCGTTGAGCTGCGCCAAACTCTCATTGTCTTGAGAGGCGTCGATAAGCCTCGGGGCGCCGGGACACAAGGCCGTTCCCCCCTTTATGCTACTGGTTCCATGCCGTGACTTGCTTCGATAACGGATAGCGTACTGCGCTTGCCCATAGCAACGTGCCAGGTCACACGCGGTCAGACAAAATTGACCGGATGTTAGCACTTGGCCGCAAAATCCGGACAAACTCCGCGGGCTTCCGTCTACCGGTGCCCGGCGGCGCGTCAAAGGACGATGGTGCGGCTAGCGCTTGTCATCGGCGCGGGCAGCATAGTAATGCTCGCGCAGCGCGGGAGTTCCAGCCAAATCCGCCGCGCGGAGAGAACACCATGAAGATAGGACTTTTCGCCGTCGGCACGCCAAAGATGGCCGGAGGAGGATTGCTCCGGACGGTTGCCACCAACGCCGAGCGTCTGGGCGTCACAACGCTTTGGGTGCCGGAGCATGTCGTCCTGCTGGACAAGTACGCCTCGAAATATCCGTACAGCCAGGATGGCGCCCTGCCCGCGCCGACGAATGCGCCGATTTTCGATCCGTTTGTCTCGCTGACGGCGATGGCGTCGGTGACCTCGAAGATCCGCCTGGCCACGGGCATCTGCCTCGTGCCCGAGCACAACCCGCTGGTGCTGGCGAAGGTGGTCGCCACGCTGGATTTCCTGAGCGGAGGCCGCGCTCTGCTTGGCGTTGGTATCGGATGGCTCGAGGAGGAGTTCGAGGCGATCGGCATTCCATGGGAGAAGCGCGCCCAGCGCACGCGCGAATATATCGAGGCGATGCGCAAATTGTGGGGCGAGGAGCCGAGCTCGTACAGCGGCGAATTCGTCCGCTTCGAGGACGTGCGCAGCAACCCGAAGCCGCTCAGCGGCGCGAAGCTGCCGGTGTTCTTCGGCGGAGAGAGCGGACCCGCCTTGCGGCGCGTGGCCGAGTACGGAAACGGGTGGTGCGGTTTCAATCTGACGCCGCCGGAAGCTGCCGCCAAGATCGAGCGCATTGAGGAGCTGCTCAGGGCCAATGGGCGCAAGCGTTCCGAGGTCGAGCTGGCCGTGTCGCCCTACACCAAGCCCTGCACCGTCGATGATCTCAAGCGCTATCGCGACGCCGGGGTCGACGAAGTCGTACTGATCAAGCTGAGGCCGCCGCGCGCAGAGGACGAAGTGGTGCGGGACCTCGAGCAGATCGCCCGCGAATGGGTCGAACCGGCGGCCCGGCTCTGAGCGAGAGTACGCTGACGACGCGGCATAGGACGGGAGGTGCACAACGATGAAGGTCGGATATTTTGCGCTCGGGATCGGGCAGGGAACCAATCCGGAATGGGTGCGGGCGGTTGCCAGCAACGCCGAGCGGCTCGGCTTCGCGTCGATCTGGGCGCCAGAGCATGTCGTGCTGCTTGATCAGTACGCGTCCAAATATCCCTACTCCGCCGGGGAATTCCCGATGCCGATTGAGACGCCTTTCGGCGATCCCTTTACCACGCTTGCCTTTGTTGCGGCGTGCACCAGCACGATCAAGCTCGGCACCGGCATCTGCCTCGTGCCGGAGCACAACCCGTTGGTGCTGGCGAAGACCGTCGCGACGGCCGACCGCCTAAGCGGCGGCCGCTTCATCTTGGGCACCGGTATCGGATGGCTTGAGGAGGAGTTCAAGGCGATCGGCGTTTCGTGGGAGCGGCGCGCAGAGCGCACCCGCGAGTACGTTGAGGCGATGCGCAAGCTGTGGACCGAGGATCCAAGTTCCTACAGCGGAGAATTCGTCAAGTTCAACCAGGCACGCAGTTTCCCCAAGCCTGCCCAAGGTAAGGGCGTGCCGGTGTGGTTCGGAGGCGAATCGGGTCCAGCGCTGCGGCGCGTGGCGGAATATGGCGACGGCTGGCTCGGCTTCAATCTGTCGCCGGAGCAGGCGTCGGCCAAGATCAGGCGGATCGAGGAATTGCTCCGGGCGAACGGCCGCAAGCGATCGGACGTGTACCTGGCGGTTTCTCCGTACACGAATCCGATCAGGCCCGATGACCTCAAGCGGTACCGTGACGCGGGCGCGGAAGAAGTCGAACTGGTGGTATTCGATCTCCCGCCGACGGAGCGCGAGATGGTGAAGCGGCTGGAGCAGATGGCGCGCGAATTCGTAGAGGCCGCGGCCAGATTATAGGCGAACAATTTGCCTCGGATTGGCGGCGATGGTGACGCGGGGCTGCGACTTTTCGGCGCCGCGTCACCGCAATGAGCTATTGTGCGGTAAGCCCGCCGTCGACCGGAATCGCGGCTCCGGTCACGAACGAGGACGACTCGGAGAAGAGCCATGCCACCGCCTGGCCGATTTCTTCGGGCCGGCCCGCGCGTCCGATTGGTTCCTGGCCGAGCAGCGCGTCGCGAGTCTTCGGATTTTCCATCCAATGGAGGATGGGCGGCGTGCCGATCACGCCGGGACAAATCGCGTTGACGCGAATGTTCGAGCGCGCATACTCGAGCGCCGCGGTCTTGGTGACACCGATGACGCCATGCTTGGCGGCGGCGTATGCGCCCATCCGCACGGCGCCAAGGAGGCCGGCGGTGGAAGCGGTGTTGACGATCGAACCGCCACCCTGCTTCAGCATCTGGAGGATCTCGTACTTCATGCAAAGCCAGACGCCCTTGAGGTCCACCGCGAGCGTGCGATCCCAGTTTTCTTCGGTATCCTCGGCGACGGCCACGATCTGACCGGAGATGCCGGCATTATTATGCGCACCGTCGAGGCGGCCCCATTTCCGGACCGCAGCCGCGATTAGGGCCTCGACGTCGGATCCGCGGGAAACGTCGGCCTTGAAGAACTCACCATCACCGCCCGCTTCGCGCACGAGTCCGGCGGTTTCCTCGCCGCGGCGCGTCGACACATCCGAGACTAGTACTTTTGCACCCTCGCGCGCGAGCACGAGAGCGGTGGCGCGGCCGATGCCGCCGCCGGCGCCAGTGACCAGTGTGACTTTGCCTTCAAGCAGACCAGCCATTTGCAAACCTCCGGATTTTTAGATCGGAGCGAGACACAGCCAGGGTCCCACCGAATCTATCGCGTTTCCAATAGCAGAGATGTGCCGGGCAACGAAGCGCGGGACCTGGCGAGGCGCTGGCGCGGGCGGCGTCCTCGCGGCGGCACGCGCCTGGGCTACAGCATGGGCTCAAGCGCCCCGGAAAATTCGGTTTGCGCCGGCGGAACGCTTCTGTAACCTGAAACGCGTACGAATTACGCGATAGGGGAAATCCTGGCGTGCATCGAATTGTCTCGCTCCTGCCCAGTGCGACCGAGATCGTCTGTGCGCTCGGCTTCGAGGATGAAATGGTTGGCCGATCGCATGAGTGCGATCACCCATCCAGCGTGCAGCGGCTGCCGGCACTCACCAGCCCCAAGTTCAATCCCGAGGGGACCAGCGCCGAGGTCAACGACAGCGTGAATAAAATTTTGGCCGAAGCGCTTTCAGTTTATCGCGTTGACGCGGGCGAGCTTCGCGCGCTCGCTCCGGACGTAATAGTTACGCAGTCGCAATGCGACGTCTGCGCAGTCAGTATGCGCGATGTGGAAGACGCGGTTGCGCGATGGGTCGGCGGCGTGCAGCCACCACGGATCGTGTCGCTTGCTCCTTACCGTCTGCATGCCATCCTGGCCGATATGGAGCGGGTAGCTGAAGTGCTTGGCGTCCCGGAACGCGGTACGGAACTCACTCACCGGCTGAGCGAGCGGATGAAAGCGATCGAAGAGCGTGCGCGGCTCGCACTCGAGCGTCCGGCGGTTGCTTGTATTGAATGGATCGACCCGCTGATGGCGGCAGGCAACTGGATGCCGCAACTGGTGGAGATGGCGGGCGGACGAAACCTGTTTGGCGAGGCGGGGGTCCACTCATCCTGGATGAAGCTCGAAGAGTTATTGGCGCGAGCCGAGCAGATCGACGTGATCGTCATAATGCCGTGCGGATTCGACCTGGAGCGCACCGCGCGGGAGGCGTCGTCGCTCATGAAAAATCCTGGGACTCGCCTGAAAGCGGTACGCGATGGCAGAGTTTACATGGCCGACGGCAACCAATTCTTCAACCGGCCCGGACCCCGTATCGCGGAGTCCCTGGAGATTCTCGCCGAGATAGTCCATCCGGAGCTTTTCCGACCCATTCACGAGGGTTCGGGCTGGCGCCGCGCGTGAAGATGCGATCCGCCTGCAACGATACCACGTACCGGAAGATTTAAGGCCGAGCTGGAGGAAGGGCCCAGGCGCGGTGCCGGCGCGGGCGACGTCCGCGCGGCCGGCGTGGGGGCGCCTGGGCGATAGCTTCTTCGGTCAGCCCAACCAGATGAAAGCGCGAAATCTCGGGCCGGCAGTTGATCCGGATGCGCAGCCAGAACGTTCCCAGTCCGCGGTTGGTGTAGATATAGAAGTCGCCGTAGCGGTTGAGCCCCGCGCAGAATTGCTTGCCGATCCGCAGCATCGATTTGATGAGCGATCCGTAGAACGGGATGCGCACCACGCCGCCATGCGTATGACCGGAAAGCATCACGCCCGGACCCAGATGGCCCGCGTAGAGCGCGGTGTCGGGATTGTGCGCGAGAACAATCGTACAGTCTTGCGGCTCAACCGCACGGAAGGCCTTGGCCGGTTCGGCGCGCCGGGACCACAAGTCGTCGATGCCGACGACCACGATGCTTTCGCCGCGCAGGCTGAGCCGGGCGCTCTCGTTTGCGAGCACGCGCGCCCCGGCGCGGCTGAGCGCTTCGCTGATTAGTCCGAACGACGACCAATGATCATGGTTGCCCGCGATGGCGAAGACCCCGGTCGTCGGATTCAAGTCCGCGAGCGCCCGCCGGAAGCCGCCCAAATAACGGCGCATCGTGTCGGGTCCAGAGAAATAGTCGCCGGTTAGGAAGACGAGGTCGGGCCGTTGGCGGTTAATTGTCCAGACCGCCTGCTCCAGACGGTGCAGGTCCTCGTCGCGGTCGACGTGAAAGTCACTGATTTGACAGGCAACGACTCCGCCGAGTCCCGCGGGAAGGTGGCGCACCGGCAAGGCCACTCGCACGATCTCGATTTCGTCCAGCGTGCGGCGCCACATCCGGTGAAGTGGCCGCAACGGAATCGGCGGTTTCCGCTTATGGGCAAGGGCCGGCAAAGCATGTGCAGCGTCGGATGTTCCCACGCCAACTATCGGACCCGCGGTACCCATTGATGGTGTCAGTTTAGAACACCTGCAACAGTTGGGGGAAGATGGGTATTTTCATCACCCGGCGGTCGGTTTCGTCGAGTTCCTCGTGTTCCAGTTCCCAGGTATGAGGATGCGGGATATAGACGGCGGCGCGCAATCCGGCCTTGAGGGCGGGATTGATGTCCGAGCGCGGACTATTGCCGATCATGACGGAGCGCGCGGGATCAAGTTGCGCCTGGGCGAGAAGCAGCCGGTAGGCCATCGGATCTTTTTCGAGCGGTATGCCCACGCGGTCGAAAAGCGGAGCCAGGCCCGAGCGTTCGAGCTTGCGCATCTGCTCGTCGGGCTGACCCTTGGTAAAAAGCAGGAGGCGATGGCGGCGCGCGAGTTCGCGAAGCGTCGGCTCGACCCCGGGCAACAATTCGCAGCGGCGGTTCAGTAATCGATCAGCAATTCGCAAAAGTTCGCTGCGAACCGAGTCGTAATGATGCGCCGGGGCGAGTTCCGCCGCCACCCGTTGAAGCGCCATCACGTAAGGCCGGCGGCCATACCCCATATCCTCGATTATTGTGAGCTCGTGACGGCGGATCGACGAGTGAATCTCCACGCGATCGGAGACGCCCACGCGGCTCAACGCTTCGACGAAGGCGCCCTGAGCCTCGAGGAAATGGATATTGGAATCCCACAGGGTATCGTCGGCGTCGAAGATCAGATTGAATCCGCCGTTGCGCGCCTCGTCAACCATCGGGAAGAGCGTAACCTGCGCGCTGACTAGGGGCAAATCTCCGGCCGCGCGGAAGCCGGCGGGGTGATTGACGCGAGTCTATGAGTGTTCGCTTCCGGCGCGGTCGGTACCGGGCAAAATCGCGAGCGCGCCGGTGGCGGGATTCCGTCCGACGTACACCGGCGTGTCGTAGACGTTGCACAGGTTTGCGGCAGTGAGCACCTCTTCCGGCGTTCCCCAGCTCACCGTTTCACCGTCTTTCATAAGCAACACGCGATCGGCGTAATGCGCCGCGGCGTTGAGGTCGTGGAGCGTGGCCACGACCGCCATCGCGCGGTCAGCGCACAGTTCGCGAAAGCACCTGAAAATGTCGGCGACGTGCCGCATATCGAGAAAGGCCGCGGGCTCGTCAAGCAGCGCGATTCGCGGCTCCTGCACCAGCGCCCGCGCAAGGAACACGCGCTTGCGCTCGCCGCCCGACAACTCCTGGATGGGGCGCCGTGCCAGTTCACGAAGTCCGAATCGATCGAGCGCCCGCCAGGCCAATTCGAGGTCGTGCGGCGTTTCCAAATGAAACGGTCCCAGATGCGGCGCGCGGCCCATAAGGACCACCTCCAGCGCCGTGAAGCCGAACGCGACCAGATTCTCCTGCGCCACGGTGGCCAGTGTGCGCGCGAGAGCGCGGCGGTCGTAGTCGCCAAGCGCGTGTCCGGCGAGCTCGACCTCGCCGGACCACATTTCG
>DASPQS010000264.1:0-3541 GCA_035624865.1 Binataceae bacterium (SeqCode)
ATGGAAAATTACCCGCAGCTCAAGTCCGACCAGAACGTCCTGCAATTGCAGGAGCAGTTGACCACCACCGAGAATCAGCTCGCGTTTGCACGGCAGGCGTACAACGACGTCGTGCTGCAGCTTAATACGAGAGTCGAAACCTTCCCGACCAACATTGTTGCCAACAACTTCGGGTTCAAGGCGGCGGATTACTTCAAGGCGGCGCCCGAGGAGCAGGCGTTGCCCAAGGTGGATCTCTCGCTCAGCGCACCCAGCGCACCCGCACAACGCCAGTAGCGGAGAGCAGTTCTCCTGTGCCGCCGCAACGCGCTGCGCACATGCCGTGACCCGCTGATGCCACAGGGACATGCCGATTTCCGGGAGCTCGAACGCGCCAACCGGCGTCAGACCAAGTTGCTGGTGGTGGTCTTCCTGGTGCTTTTCTGCGCTCTTGGTTTCGGGCTCGATATCCTTGTCGGTGCGCTCAGAATAGTGGACGGGCGTCTGGTCGGCTTCCCCTTTTTGACCATCGCGGCGCTCATCATCGGTTCCATCCAGGCACTATTCTCATATTACGGCGGCGCTGCGCTGGTGCTGATGTCGGCGCATGCGCGGGCACTGATGCCGGACTCGCCGAAGCATCAGGTGGTGCTCGATGTGGTGCGGGAGATGGCGCTGGCGGCGCGGATGCCGGTGCCGCGTGCGTACATTATCGCCGATCCTGCGCCCAATGCGTTCGCGACCGGACGCGATCCCGCCCATTCGGTAATCTGCGTCACGCAGGGGCTGATTGACGAGATGGATCGCGAGGAGCTGCAAGGGGTGATCGGCCACGAAATGGCGCATATCCGCGACTACGATATCCGCACCATGATGATGATCGCGGTGCTGGTCGGGGGTGTCGCGATGCTGGCGGACTTCGTCCTGCGCTGGTCATTTTACGGCGGGTTCGGCGGCCGCGACCGCGGTGAAAGCGGTGAGGGCGGTGGCGAAGCTGGCGCGATCATCGCGATCCTGGTCTTCGTGCTCGCGATACTGGCACCGCTGTTCTCACAACTGATCGCGATGGCGGTATCGCGCGAACGAGAGTACCTGGCGGATGCATCGTCGGTCGAATTCACGCGCAATCCGCGGGCGCTGCTGCGCGCGTTGGAACATATCGCCCAAACAGAATCGCCGCTGAGCAACGCCTCGCGCGGCATCGCGCATCTTTTTATCGTGAACCCGCTCGAAGGCGCGGGCGAAAGCGGTGAGGGGTTTTTCGATAATCTGCTATCGACCCATCCGCCGCTCCCACGCCGGATAGCCCGGTTGCACGCGATTCTCGGCGAGCCGGTGATATTACCGGCCTCGGGCGCGGCCCACTCGTGATGCGCAAGCGGCGCGCCGTCTAGCGGTTACGTCCCTTCAATGCCCGCTCGATCTCCCGCCGACTGGTTTTGCGCGCGATCGCTTCGCGCTTGTCGTAGAGCCGCTTGCCCTTGGCCAGCGCGATCTCGACCTTGGCCCGCCCGTTCTTGAAATAAATCCTGAGCGGCACCAGTGAATAACCGCGCTCGCGCACGCGGCCCCACAGGCGGTCGATCTCGCGCCGATGCATCAGGAGCTTGCGCGGTCGGGTCTCCTTATGACCGAACTGGCCGGCCGGAGCGTAGGTTCCGACGTGGACACCGTAGAGAAACGCCTCACCGTTTTTGATGCGCGCATAGCTGTCGCGCAGGTTCGCGCGATGGTCGCGCAATGACTTCACTTCCGTTCCGAGCAGCGCAAGACCCGCCTCGACCGATTCCTCGATGAAGAAGTCGTGACGGGCCTTGCGGTTCTCAGCGACGAGGTCGTAACCGTCTTTGGCGGTACTTGCCTTTGCCTTCTCCCGCGCCATCGCTCCGCGAGTTTATCGCGCGGCGCGCCGTGCTTATAGATGGGCCGTGGCAATCGGCGCGGCGCGATCCCGTGGTTTCCCTTATCGGGCGCTTGCTACCAGAGCCGCTGCGATGCGATCCTTGCGCCTTCGGCCATCGCCTGGAACTTGGCCCAGGTGATCTTCGGGTCGACTGCGGAGAAGCCGGCCACCGTGGCGAAACCGCAATCGCTGCCCGCGATCACGTTCTCGCGGCCGACCTGATTCGCGACATTGCAGATGCGCTGCGCGATCAGTTCCGGATGCTCGATGAAGTTGTTGGTCGAATCGATCACGCCCGGAATCAGCAGTTTGCCGTCGGGCAGCTCGACGTCCTTGAAGACAGCCCATTCGTGCTCGTGCCGCGGGTTCGCCGCCTCGTACGAAATCCCCGCCGCGCGCACCTTGAACACGATATCGATGATATCGCGCAGCGGAACGTCGCGATGATGCGGGCCTTCGTAATTGCCCCAGCACAGATGAATCCGCACGCGGTCGGCGGGAATATTCGCCAGCGCATGATTGAGCGCCTCGACATGACGCTCGATGTTCTTGCGGAACTCCGCGAGGGTTGCGTTGGGGAACTGGATATGGCGCCCCATCGCGAGGTCGGGGCAATCGACTTGCAAGATAATCCCGGCCTGATGGATTGCTTCGTACTCGGTCTTCATCGCGTCGGCCAGGGCGCCGAGGTACGCCTCGTGCGTCTTGTAGTACGTGTTAGGCAGAAAAATCGAGATCACGCCGGGCGACGCCGCGCTCATGAAGGCCTCGGCCGGTTTTGCCAGAGCGACCGCAGCCTTGAGATTGTCCAACTCCTTTTCCACCGCTTTGCGATTCCTGTACGTCACCGGACCGTTGCAGGCCGGGCGCTTGAGGTCGGAGACGGCCCGCTGGCTGCGGAAGCGCTCGCCGTATTCCGGGTAGTCGTTGAGATCCGCGATCCCGAGCAGGAGATCAGGCGGCGCCTCGCCCTCGAAGCCGCTCAGCCGGTCCTTGACGTAGGTTGCGTACGAAGGCTTGCCCGCTTCGCCGTCGTTCACGATGTCGACTCCCAACTCGACCTGCTTGCGCACGATTTCCGCGACTGCAGAGCGCACACGAACGTCGAAAGCGGCCGCGTCGGCGGCCTTGCCGCTCTCCATCGCTTTGATCAGGGGCAACAGATCGTCGGGCCGCGGCAGACTGCCGGTATGTGTGGTCAGGATTCGTTCGCTGCTGCGCTTCATGTCCGTGCTCCCTCCGTCGGCTGTTGGTGCGGGCGTCCCTGGCCGAGCGGATCGGGCCGCCGCGAAACGTAACACCTTACTTCCACAACTGTTTCGAGGCGAGCCGCGCTCCCTCGGCCATCGCCTTGAGCTTGGCCCACGCGATCGCT
The DNA here is from genome assembly GCA_035624865.1 of Binataceae bacterium (SeqCode). GTDB lineage: Bacteria > Desulfobacterota > Binatia > Binatales > Binataceae > JASHZA01. The sequence goes on from DASPQS010000264.1 coordinate 3,258, forward strand.
CCGTCGACGCGGGAAGTGCCGGCGATCGTTCCGAAGCCGCAATCGCTGCCGGCGATAACGTTTTCGCGTCCGACAACATTTGCGAGGTTGCAGATGCGCTGGGCAACCAGCTCGGGATGCTCGATGAAGTTCGTGACCGAATCGATCACGCCGGGAATCAGCAGCTTGCCGTCGGGCAGTTTGACATCCTTGAACACGGCCCATTCGTGCTCGTGGCGCGGGTTCGACGCTTCGTACGAGATACCCATTGCGCGGGTCTTGAAGATGATATCGGCGATGTCGCG
>DASPQS010000265.1:0-3795 GCA_035624865.1 Binataceae bacterium (SeqCode)
GACACCTCGCGCCACCAGTCCCGCCGCTGTCAGTTCACCGCGCCTACCGGCGACCACGTCGCCGCGTTCGGCTGAGATTTCGCGGACATAGAGTGGCTCGCCGGTAGCGACGCCCAGGCCTCGGCGCTGGCCGACCGTGAAATTGTGCACCCCACGATGATGCGCAAGCACCCGCCCGGCTCCGTCCACGATCCGCCCGCCGCGAATCCGCTCCTGGTTTGCGTTGCGTTCGACGAACCGTGCATAGGCGCCATCGGGCACGAAACAGATCTCCTGGCTTTCAGGCTTATCTGCGTTGGCCAGCCCTAGCGCACGGGCGCGAGCACGCACTTGCGTCTTGGTCATCGCGCCCAACGGGAAGAGCGTGCGTGCCAACTCGCGCTGGCCGAGCGAAAAAAGAAAATACGATTGATCCTTGGCGATATCGGCGCCGCGCCGGAGATGGAACCGGCCAGGCAAGTCGCGCTCGATCCGCGCGTAATGGCCGGTCGCGATAAAATCAGCCGCAAGCGCCTCCGCCCGCCTCCACAGCCGATCAAATTTGATCTCGCGATTGCACATCACGCACGGATTCGGCGTGCGCCCGCGGAGATACTCATCCACGAAATTATCGATAACCCGCGCCGCGAAGTCGGTGCGCAGATCGACGACATAGAACGGGAAATCCAGCCGTTCCGCCACCCGGCGCGCATCCTCGAAGTCATCGTGCGAACAGCACGTTGCGCGCCGGGGGCTGGTCGCGCCCGGAGCGTCCGGCGCCAGTCGCATCGCGACGCCGACCACGTCGTAGCCCTGCTCGCGCAGGATCGCGGCGGCGACCGAACTGTCGACCCCGCCCGACATCGCAACCAGCACCCGCCCGTTCATCGCAAAGCCTCGCCCGCCGCCGGTTCCGCGGCGGCGACCCGCCGCCACACCCGCGGAATGATTTCGCGCGCTCGCGCAATCTCCTCCGCCGTTGTGTTCCAGCCCAGGCTCAGGCGCAATGAACTGCGCGCGTCGGCCGCGCTGCGGCCCATCGCTGTCAGCACGTGCGACAGCTCGACTGCGCCCGCAGCGCAAGCCGATCCCATCGATACCTCGACCCCCTCGAGGTCAAGGGCAATCAACAGGCTCTCGCCGAGCACGCCGGGAAAGGTCAGATTGAGGGTGTTGGCAATCCGCCCGCACCTGGGTCCGTTAAGGCGCAGACCCGGTATCTCCGCGAACAGGCGCAGCAACAGCGCGTCGGCGAGCGCGGCAACGCGCGCGCTTTCCTCACCGTTCACTCGAGCGCTCTCCTCGGCTGCGGCGCCGAAGCCGGCCACCCCGATCAAGTTGGGCGTTCCGGCACGAAGGCCTGACTCCTGCGGTCCGCCCAGAATCTGTTGCGCTATCGCCACGCCTCGCCGCAGATAGAGCGCACCGATCCCTGCGGGACCCCCAAGCTTGTGCGCGCTCAGCGTCATCAGGTCACAGCCAAGCTCGTTCACGCTCACTGCTATACGCCCGACCGCCTGCGCCGCGTCAATATGAAACAATACGCCTTGGCGCGCGGTCGCTCCGGCCACCGGCGCCAGTTTCTGTATCGTTCCGGTCTCGGCGTTGGCCAATGCGAGCGTGACCAGGGCGGTTCCGCCATCGATGGCATCGATGATGTGCTGTGGTGCGAGCCGACCGTCAGCGTCGGGTGTGATCCGCACCACCTCGAAGCCTTGCGACTCCAAGCGAGCCAGAGGCGCGAGAACGGAGGAGTGTTCGATCGCTGAACTGACAATCTTGCGTCGTGCGGGACCCGAGGCTTCGGCGGCACCGAAGATTGCGAGGTTGTTTGCCTCACTACCGCCGCTGGTGAAGATAACGCTGCGGGCGGGTGCGTCGATCAAACTCGCCACTCGCCCGCGCGCGTTCTCGATCATTCGCCGCGCGCGTTGTCCGGCGCGATGCACCGACGCCGGATTGCCATGCCCGCACTCTTCGATGCAGCCAATCATCGCCACGCGGGCGCAATCCCTGATGGGCGCGGAGGCGTTATGATCGAGGTAGATCCTCATGAGTGGTTTACCGGAACGATCAAAGGATATTAACTTAGCGTACCATCCTGGACCGCAAAAGACGCAATCAATGGCCCAATCGCACAATCCTGACGTAATCGTGGTCGGTGCCGGTGTGGTCGGTACCAGCATCGCATTCCATCTCGCACGCGGAGGCGTACGAGTCACCATCGTGGATAAGGGGGATATCTGTTCCGGGATGACGGCCCGTTCAGGAGCCCTGCTCCGCATGCACTACAGCTTCGCGCCGGAGGCGGCGCTGGCATGGAAAAGCCTGAGCTACTTCGCCAACTGGCGCGAAATGGTCGGCGTTGGCGATCCCGGTTTTGTGCGCACCGGCTTCGCCATTGTGGTAGGTCCGCGCAACGTGGCGAAGCTGCGAGCCAACGTGGCGATGCTGCGCGAACTCGGCATCGATACCAACCTTTGCGAGCCGCGCGAACTCAACGAACTCGACGCCGGCATCAACACCGACGAGATCGCGTTGGCTGCATACGAACCGCGCAGCGGCTATGCAGATCCTGTTGCAACAACAAGAGCGTTGGCTGATGCAGTATCGCAACTGGGCGCAACAATCATGCTGCGCACCTGCGTCGAAAGGATAATCTATCGTGGGCATCGCGCAACGGGACTTCGACTCTATGGGGGAGAGGAACTTCGCGCTGGTGCTGTGTGCCTGGCGACGGGGCCGTGGACCGATTCGCTGCTCGCGCGCCATGCGCCTTGCATCGGTTTGAAGACGGAGCGCGCGCAGATAGCCCTCTTTCGTCGCGATCCTGCGACACGCCATATCGGATGCATCGATACCGTGGCCGGAGCTTATTTCCGCCCGCACGGTGAGAGCCTGACGCTTGCCGGACTCGGCGCCTGGCGTCCCGGAGACGAGCCCGACCCGGACGACTTTCGTCAAAATAATGACCCGGACTTCGTTAAAGAGGTCGCGCGTCGGCTCGGTCAACGCGTCACCGCGATGCGAGGTGCACCTTACGTACGCGGTCATGCCGGAATCTATGACGTGAGCCCGGATGCTCGGGCCGTACTGGGCAAGGTGCCCGGGATCGACAACCTCTACGTTGCCGCCGGCTTCAGCGGCACAGGCTTCAAAACCGCACCGGCGGTGGGTGCCGCGATGGCGGAACTGATCCTTTCAGGCCGGGACCACACCGTCGATATCACGCCCTTTCGCTTTGAACGGCTGATCGAGGGCGCGCTGATCGAAAGCCCCAACGAATACGAGATGGGCGCCGATTTCGGCCACAAATTGTAGGCCGCGGCTGGACCCGGGCTCAGTTCCTTTTGGGAGGACCCGCCGACGGCAGCGCAGCCTGCCCGGCATCCAATGACGCGGCGCCGTTGACGCGTGCCGGCGGCATCAACTTGTCCTCGAGGCAGTCCTGACGTTCGACGATCTCCTCAAGCTGCACACCAAGCCTGTTGATCTTTTCGACCAGTCCATTGATCGCCCGCGCCACCGGGTCGGGCAGTCGCGCGTGTTCGAGCGTGGCGACGTCCTGGCGAGTGCTTTCACCCTCGATGACTTTGCCGGGGATGCCAACGATTGTGGAATATGGCGGCGCGGATGACACAACGACCGCGCCGGCTCCGATGCGGCTGCCGCGCCCGATCCGCACCGGACCGATAACGGCGGCACCGGCGCTGATCATGACCTGGTCCTCAATAGTGGGATGGCGTTTTTCCTTCTTGAGGCTGGTGCCACCCAAGGTTACGCCCTGGTAGATAAGCACGTCGTCCCCTATCTCGG
>DASPQS010000266.1:0-9946 GCA_035624865.1 Binataceae bacterium (SeqCode)
CAGCGGTTGTCGATGGAGACCAGCGTTTCACTTGCACTGACTCGAGCGCGGGGAGTCTGCCGTGTGGACACTGGCGGAGAGGGGGGGATTCGAACCCCCGGTGCCACGAGGGCACACGTGATTTCGAGTCACGCCGGCTAAACCTGACTCCCGAACCTCTCCGCGTCAACGAAGCATTTCCTTTTGATCCCGACCAGTCAAGCAGCGCACCAAGCCGCCGCGGCGCGCGCGAGAGCGCTGTAGAGGGCAGCTCAGGTCTGCGCTTGTAAAATCGCAACTGGCAAATTTCGCAGGTCGTGGCCAGACCGCGAGCCTGCTGCGCCTAAATTTGCAGTGTTTCGAACGCGTCTGCTAGGTTCTCTGACAGAATCACATTCTGGACATGCGTCAATTCGTGAATGCGCGATTTCTCTAATACCCGCGCGGAGCGGAGAATCTCCATGGCGACCGCAGTAAAATCCGATTCTCATTTCCTCGATTGGCGCGCGATACTCGGCGCCAAGCTGGTCTCGGCCGAGGAAGCGGTGAGCCATATCCGATCCGGCGATCGCATCACAGTGTCGATCGCGCAGGCGACGCCATTCGCGGTATGCCCTGCGCTGGCGGCGCGGCTGCTGGAACTCGAAAATACTGTTTTGAACCACAGTGCCGCGCTGTTCAGCTGGGACTTGCCCGGAATCGGCGAACGGTTCCGCTTCGAGTCGTTCTACATCTCCCCGGTCGGCCGCGAATTGTTCGGCGACGGCCGGGGTGAATTCGTTCCGCTCTCATACTATCGGACGGGTACGCTGCCACCCGGCCTGGACAATTTCAACGTTTATGTGATGCGGGTGTCGCCGCCCGACCGCAACGGGATGGTCAATTTTGGCGATCTGCAAATAATGTCGAAGCTGCTGGCGCGCAACGCAGACCTCGTCATCGCCGAAATCGATCCGGCGTCGGTACGGATTGGCGGCGACAATGCGATCCATGTCTCGGAGATCGACTGGTTCGTCGAGCGCACACCTGAGACGCCGGTGGTTCCGCTCGTCGCACCGCCGGTACCCGAGGAGGAGAAGCGCCTAGTATCCGCGATTTGTGAGGCGGTCGCACGCCAGCTAATTCCCGACCGCGCAACTATCCAGGTCGGTGTGGGATCTACCTCCGGGGCGATCATGCCGTTTCTGCGCGACCATCATGACCTCGGGATGCAGACCGAGATCATTCCTTGGGGTACGACCCATCTGGTGCGCGACGGTGTTATCACCGGCAAGTATAAGAAGCTTTTCCCGGGAATAGTGGTTGGCAGCGGCTTCGCTGTAGCGACGCCGCGCGAGGAGTTGGAGTACGCAGACGGCCATCCGGGCTTTCAGCTTTACGATTTCAATTTTACCGACGACATTCGGCTAATCGCCCGCGAAGAGGGGTTGATTTCGGTCAATAATGCTCTCGCCATCGACCTCACCGGCCAAGTTGCCAGCGAATCGATCGCGCACCAGATGTACACCGGCACTGGTGGTCAGACCGCCTTTGGTATCGGTTCCACGATGGGCGGTGGTACCTCGATTATCGTGTTGCCGTCGTGTGCCATGGCCAAAGCGCAACGGCTGTCACGTATCGTCCCGAGCCTGGCACCGGCGACAGTGGTTACGCTGCCGCGCACGTTCGTGCATCAAGTCGTGACAGAGTATGGAATCGCGAGGCTCAAGGGCAAATCGCTCAAGGAACGTGCGCGCGAGCTGATCGCTGTCGCCCATCCGGATTTCCGGAGCGAGCTGACCGCCGAAGCCAAACGGATGTATGGTTAGTCCCGGCTGACGGGCTCAACGACGGCTGGCGAGCGAGCCTATCGCGACCCCGAGCAGCAGCGCGAGCACAACTACAATCGCAAGTAGCCCCAAACCCGCCGCGCGGTCGGCAGTGGCTTGGGTCCGCGCATCGACCGGAGTATCCGCATGCGCCGAATGGAACCCGGTATGGTAGCCGCGATGCGAAGTGTAGTAGAGACCCGTGCCCGGCAGCCCGACCGTCCGTGTTATCCCGCGCCGGCCCACCGTCACATGCGCACCGCGCATTCCCACTGTCAGACTGGGCCCCGACTTGGAAAGGTTGACCGACAGCCCGGGGAATATATGGACACGACGGTAAAATCTGAAATTGCCCATGATCAGCCGTGGCGCTGACGGTCCTGTCTCACCCGTGCCTATGGTGCTGGCGGATTCGCAGCGTTGCGGGGAGTCGCCGTGATTGTGAAATCGGCTCCAACGTTGCAGCACAATCGGAAGCTCGTGCCGGCGCGCGGTTCAGCCTCGTACGCTTCGAGCGACCCGTCGCTGTCGACCTTGACCGCCTCGTAGCTGGCCGAGCCTGAGGCTCGCGTTACGGTGAAAATGTAGTAATGGTCGGGCTCGAGCGGTTCCGGCGGTCCACCGTCCGGCACTGACTGGACGAAACGCGCGGGCACGGCGCCGTATTTGACTTCGGTCGGCGCGTAGCCCTGTTCATGGCCGAGGACGGGAACATCGCTGAGCAGACTTTTGTCCACGTCGACCTGCCAGACCCCGACGCCTCCGTCGAAGCGGACGATCGAGGCGGCGCTGCCATCCTTAGCGTCGAGCGTCAGCACGGTCTGCGCGGCCGAGTACTTGGTGACCGTCAGTGAGCCGAGAAAGTCGTTGGGGCGGGCATAGCTGATGTGAATCTTCGCCTCGGGTCCGGGCAGCGGCGCGTTGTCCGTACTCTGCGGCGGATTCGCCCCCGTCTGGCGGGCGGCCTGGTCAATGCTTTTGTGCGCCGCGCATCCGGAGGCCAGGAGCGGAACCAGCAATGCGGCAATCGCGAGCGAGCGTCTCCACGACGAACGCAGCGGGCGCGCGTCAGCCGGATTAGCCCCCTTGTTGTTCGTTGTGACTTCGACTCTCAAGCCTTCAGCGAGTAGTCCATAAGCACAAACCCTCGGACGATCCGCTCGCCCGAGATCCTATTGCATTTATTGTTGCATTATTGTGCGAATTCGATCGGCTGCGGCAAGCTGCCCCCCGCGTTGTAACCGTATACCATCCAACCCCCATAATCGGCGCCTCTCGCGATCAGCGCTGCCATCACCACCAACAGCACGACAAATCCCGCGCGTCCACGTTGTGGCATCGGCCGCGCAATCAGGCCCCAACCGGTGAGCAGCAGACTCAATCCAAAAGCCGCGAGCATATAATGTTTGTGGTGCTCGAGGATATGGTCGCGGACCGACCACGAAAGCATCACTCCGTCGCCGGCTCGCAACCCGGTCGCTACAGCCGCGGCCGCACCCAAGGTTCCGAGGCCGAGCATCCACAGTGCCGTCCATGCCCAGCGTTCGCGCGATCCAAGCCACGCAAGCAAATAGAGCGCGGCCGCACCGGTAAGAAACGCCACCGGATAATGCACTATCAACGGGTGGAGGTTCTGGAGGACTTGCGCGCCCGGAAACAGGGCCGCAAATGCCGCCACGAGCCGCCCAATCAATGGACTACTTCACCGACTTCACGGTGAGATACGTGATCCCGCCCTTGCTATATTCGTCGCCGGTCACGGTAACCTCGTCCTCCATCTTGCTGATAACAGAGTCCGGCAGCGAACTGGCGTTCTTTTCGGGCAGGAGGACGTACATCTTATCCGTGCCCTTTTCCACAAGGGCGACTGGAATTCCCTTCTTTGCGCAACCAATGGCGCATTGCTTGTGGCCTGGGCCATGCGCGCCGGCAGTAGCGTAGCAGAAGCTGTCCTCGAGCGTGCCTGTTACGCTCTTGTCCACGGCGTAGGCGCGCGAGGCAAGACCGGCCGAGAGAACCAGGCCAATCCCAGCTATCGCAAATTTGTTCATGATCCGCCTCCGGTTAATCGGTTGTGGCTTCACCCGCAAGGCCGTTCAGCCTCGCGGGACGCAAACATTGAGTGACGTGCCCGGCAGCGGATTATCGCAAAAAACCCCCGCCAGCGCGACCCACGAATAATCGCGCCACACGGGGAGACGGTGGGGCTGTTCAGGCAGATGGGACGAGATTTAGTTCGTTCGGAAAGGCGATGGTCTGCTTGAACGGATGGCTCAGCGCCGTAACGACCTTGCCTCAACCGGTGAGCCGACTCCGCCAATCAGTTCGCGCCATCGGGCGCGCCTCGCGCTTTCACCCGGCGGCTTCAAACGTTCGAGATGACGCTCCAGGATTTCCTTGAGCTGACGATTAAGCTGCTCGATCTCGGCTTCTTCGGCTATCTTGGGCCGCTCGTTGCCGTCCTGGATACCGCGCCGCCTGCGCCCATAGAGCTCCTGCAACCGCAGTTCGGCTTTCGCCAACAGCGCCTTGTACTTGTAATCGAGCCGGCGTAACGATTCATTCATCTCGGCGGCGGCTCGAAAGCGACTCCGCAACATCCACCATTCGACCACTGCTAACACCATCGCACCGAGCATCAGGAACGCGCCAACAACCGCGCTCATTGCCAGGGCGCGCCACCACGGCAACCCCCGCAGGTCGCGATCGCTCTGCTCCCTGACCGTCTGAAGTTCCTCGACCTGCGCGCGCAAAGACGCAACCTTCTGCTCGCTCTTTTCGGCCCTTTGCTCCGCGGCCTGCCGTGCACTCGAAGTTTCCTCGATCTCCTCGACCAGAGAACGTTCACGGGCCACGAATGGATTCGGAATCCGCAGCGTATCGCCCGCGGCCAATTCACTGTCAGGGCTCATGTGATTGACGCGGGCGATGTCGGCCACGCTGATGCCGAAAATGGCGGCAATAGATCCGAGCGTGTCGCCCGGCCGAATAGTGTAGGGAAACGTAGGATGTGAACGAACGTTGGCGGCCGAGAGGTTTGGCGAAACGTCGCGCCCGCCTGGCATCGTGGATTCCGGTTGTGAAGCCGGCGGTTCCGCCGCCGCAGGCTGCGAGGATGCGGGAACACTCGCCGACGCGCCTATATCCTCTTCGGTTACGGCAGCTGCCGGCCCGGCCATCGCAACAAGAAGCGCAAACGAGCCTAGCCCAGTGATCAGGGTCAAACCGAGCCTGCTCGATCGCCGCAATGTCTTGCTGCCCATTGGAAATTCCGTGTGCCCCCTTGGATAACTAGCGTAATCCAATCGCGACGCGATGCAAACGTAAAAGTTGGCGGCCTGCTCGTTCCTGCTAAGCATAGGATGAAAATGACAAACCGGCGCGAAATTTGTTACGTAAAAGGCGAAGTCTGCTTTACGGGTATTGCCAGGCTAATCAGCCTGAATAGCGGAACATCGCAAGGTACTCGAGGTTGCCGGCTGCTCCCGCGATTGGAGACTCGATAGAACCTGCTGATTCCAGTCCAATCGCCGTGGCGAACTCCACAACATTCGCAAGGGTCTGCGCCCGCAGCAATTCGTCCCGCACAACGCCGCCTTTGCCGACCTTGCCTTTGCCCACTTCAAACTGCGGCTTGACCAGCGCGATTATTTCGGCCGGCGCTTCTGCCAGAGTCTTTAGCGCGGGCAGCACCAGGCGAAGCGAAATAAAGCTCACGTCGACAACAATCAGCCCTGGCCGATAAGGCAAGTCGACGGCGGCCACGTAGCGGATATTCGTGCGATCGATTACAGTCACGCGGGCGTCGCGCCGTAGGCGATCGGCCAATTGGCCGTAACCAACGTCCAGTGCGATCACGTGCGCGGCACCGCGGCGGATCAAGGCATCGGTGAAGCCTCCGGTCGAAGCGCCGACGTCCAGCGCGAGCCGTCCCTCGACGCGAACATTGAATTGATCGATTGCGGCCAGCAGCTTGTAAGCCCCGCGGCTCGCGTACTCAGCCACGGCTCCGACCACCGCAATGTCGGCGGTCGCTTCGACCTTGAGGTCAGGCTTCGCCGCGGGACGCGAATTGACTCGCACGCGGCCTGCCATGATCAGCCTCTGGGCGATTTCGCGGCTCGCAGCAAGGCCGCGACGGGCCATCTCGACGTCAAGGCGCGATCGCATGAGTCCTGGCTCTCGGCGTTTGGTTCCGTTCGTACCTGCGCAGACAGACACACAGCGCCAGAGCTGACACCGACGGCATGAGGGCATTGGCGAGCCGCCATAAAGCGCCGCGGTCAAAAGGGAATGTCGTCGTCTTCCTTGATACCGCCGTTGTCCTTGCCCTCGTCTTTCGGGACGCCTTCGCCTTGATAGGGTGCGCTTCGGAGCTCACCCTCCGCACCTCGCATCAGAACTTCGACTCGCCGCTCGACTTCGTTAAGCTTGTGGTTGAGCGATCGCACCAGCCCCACACCCCGCTCGAACGCCTCGATCGAGTCCTCCAGCGAGAGTTCACCGGAATCGATTTGCGTGACGATCGATTCGAGGTCGCTGAGTTCCTCCTCGAATTTCCTGGAGCCGCTCGCGTTAGCGAAGGCGCCGCCAGGTGCCGGCTTCGCGATTTCCTCGGACCTCTGCTTGTTCGCCATGGTTGTAATCTAAGTCTCCCGCGCAGTCGTGCGGGCCACCAGCCGCCCGCGGTTGAGCCGGATGTTTAATTCGTCGCCGACAACCACGCTGCCGGCGTCGACGATCGCGCGTCCGTCGCGCGCGTTGACGACCACCGCATAACCGCGCTCGAGCACGCGCAGCGGTGATACTGCGTCCAGCCGCTGGGCCGCGGCTCCAAGCTGCATCTGCCGCTTCTCGATCGCCGCCTCCAGCGCCGCTTCGAGCCGCACTCGCGCGGTCTCGAACCGAACACGCCTTGCCGCCACGATCGCGCGCAGATTGGCCTCGGCCATCCGCGCGCCGAATCGCTCGACCGCGCGTCGCATCGGCACCGTTCGCGCACCCAATGCCTGCGCTAGCCGCAGGGCGAGGCGGCTCGCGATCAGACGCTGCTCGCGGGCGAGCGCGAGTGGACTTCTGAGCCGGACCAGGAGTTCGTCCGCACGTCGCCGCGCATCGTCGATACGTCCGCGCATCGCGGCGTTCAGTTCCTCCGACGCCTCGTCGAGGCGCTGGCGCGCCTGGCGCAGGAGGGTGCGTGGATCGCGCAGCCGGACTTCGAGATGCTGAAGCTGGCGGCGATGCCCACTGGTTGCACTGCGCATCGCGCCGGCGAGCGTCGCGCCGATTTCTTCGAGCCGCCGCAGCAGGTCCGCCTTGTCAGGGACGGCGATCTGCGCCGCGGCGGTCGGTGTCGGCGCCCGCAGGTCGGCCACGAAGTCCGCGATAGTGTAATCGATTTCGTGACCCACTGCCGAAATAACGGGGATCGCCGATCGATATATCGCCCGCGCCACCGCCTCTTCATTGAAGGCCCACAGATCCTCGAGCGAACCGCCGCCGCGTCCGGCGATGATCATCTCCGTCCGGCCATCGGTGTTGAGGTCATCGATAGCATTGGCGATTTCGACTGCCGCGCCCGCACCCTGGACCAGTGCCGGGCGGATCAACACATGCAGATTCGGGTAACGGTCGAATAGCACGCGCAGCATGTCGCGAAGCGCCGCACCGCCCAGTGCGGTTACGATTCCTACGGTCCGCGGCAGCATCGGCAAAGCGCGTTTGTGCGCAGCATCGAACAGTCCCTCGCGACCCAGCCGCTGTTTCAACTGATCGTATGCTAGTTGGAGTGCCCCCAGCCCGCGCGGTTCCATCTCCTCCGCGTATAACTGCAGCGTTCCGCGAGCTTCGTAGAGATTAACCCGCCCGCGTACGATTACTTCCATTCCATCGTCGACGCGAAAGCGCATGCGACGGCGGGATGAGGCGAACATCACAACGCTGATCGAGCTGCGTGCGTCCTTGAGCGTGAAGTAGAGATGATTCGAGGGCGCGATCCGTGAGTTCGAAATCTCTCCGACGACCCAATATTCGTCAAGATGAACTTCGAGCGTCTCGCGCACCATCCGCACGAGTTGCGTGACGTTAAGCGCTATCCGCCGCGCTGCGGCCTGAAGGTTGAGCTCGAGTTGTCCCGCCATCAACTAGAAACTTACCAGAGGCGCGCCCCGCGACCGAACGCCCCAGCTTCCCGACGCTTAGGAAAAACGCGAGTTGACGGCGGCTGCCTTCGCTTCGTCCGGATTGCTCGCCAGGCTGCCTCCTCCGCCTCGCGTCCGTTCCCTTTGGGACTGCCGCGGTTCGGACAAAGCAGCCTCAGCCGAGAGGACCGAAGCAACTCCCGCTTTTGCACCCCCCAGTACGCTATTGGCTGGGCGCGTCAGCAGCCGGCGACGAACCCGGCGCCGCATCGGCCTTGGCCAATTGCACTTTGTACTTGCTCCAGTGCTCCAGGATGCCGATCGCTCTCTCGAGCTGAACGTCCTTTTCGGGTTTAGCCGCCTTGCTCTGCTCTTCCGGCTTGCCCGTCGGCTTGTGCTCGGGTGCCGCACTCGGCGAAGCGCCTGCTGCCGGTTTCGCGGGAGTCCCCGGCTGCTGGTTGTTCTGGAAATGATGGAGCAGGTCTTGCTCCCGAATTTCGTCGTCGTCATTGAGCTCCACGCTGGGAAGCTCGAGCGAAGCGAGCGTCGGCTTGGGCGGCTCCACGACGACGTCCGGGGTGATGCCGACAGCCTGAATCGAGCGGCCGTTGGGAGTGAAGTAGCGCGCCGTCGTCAGCCGCAGCGCAGACTGATCGTCAAGCGGCAGGATGGTCTGCACGGAACCCTTGCCGAAGGTCTGGGTGCCTTCGATAATCGCGCGGCGCTGGTCTTGCAGCGCCCCCGCCACGATCTCGCTCGCGCTGGCGCTGCCGCCGTTTACCAGCACCACCATCGGGAAATCGGAGAAGTCGCGCTTCTTGTGCGCGAAGTATTTCTGCTGCTGGCTTTCAAGACGGCCCTGCGTGTAAACGATCAGGCCGCCGTCGAGGAAGTCGTCGGAGACCGAAACCGCCTGGTTCAGGAGTCCGCCCGGATTGTCGCGCAGGTCGAGCACTACGCCTTTGATTTGTCCCGGGCTCGCCTTACGGAATTTGTCGATCGCCTTCTCGACGTCTTCGTTGGTTCCATCCTGGAAGGTCGTGATTCGGACATAGCCGTAGCCTTCCTTCAGTTCCTTGGAGCGCACCGATTTTATCTTTATGACGTCGCGGACGACGCTCACCGTGAACAGATCGGGGATACCCTCGCGATGGAGGGTGAGGCGAATCTTGCTGCCCTTGGGGCCGCGCATCATCTTCACGGCGTCGGTCAGCGTCATGCCCTTGGTAAAGTCGTCGTTAATCTTGATGATCTCGTCGCCCGCCTTGATGCCAGACTCGTAAGCCGGCGTGCCCTCGATCGGCGAGACCACGGTCAGAACGTCGTTCTTGATCGTTATTTCGATACCAAGCCCGCCAAAGCTGCCGCGAGTCTCGACCTCGAGGTCACGGTACAAATCCGGCGTCAGGTACGCGCTATGCGGGTCGAGCGACGCCAGCATCCCGGTGATCGCGCCGTTGATCAGGCGCTTGGTCGAGACCGGCTCGACATAATTCTTCTGCACGATCGCCAGCACGTTGGCAAAGGTCTGCAGTTCTTTGTAAGTGTCGTCCGGAAGCGCCTGGGCGCGCTGCACAGCCAAATCGCCGATCACCAGGAGGCAAACGGCAAGCGCTATTCCCATCCCGACGATCAACCGGTTTCGTTTCTTTGATGCCATCAAAAACCCGCCTGTATTCGATTAAGCCGCTCGTGGCGGCGAAACTAACCTGCCTTCGACTTGATCAATTCCTCGAGCGCATCTCGCATCTCGGACGACGACCAATCGTAAGGACCGACGTGATGAGCCACGATACGGCCGTCGCGGCCGATAATAAAAGTCTCGGGTATTCCGCTGACATCGTAAGCGTCACCCACCTGGTTGGTCGGGTCGAGCAAAACGGTGAATTTGAGCCCGGTCTTTTTCACATAGGGTGCCACTGCCTTGCGACCTGCAGTGTCCTGGCTGACTGCAAGCACCTCGAAGTCCTTATCCTTTCCGAACTCCTCGTAAAGCGACTCAATCGAAGGCATCTCCTC
>DASPQS010000267.1:0-12969 GCA_035624865.1 Binataceae bacterium (SeqCode)
GGACGCACCTCCGAGGACGTCGGCGCGGGCCTCGCCGGCGGCGCCTTCGGGATGGCCGAGGAGACCGGCGCCTTTCTCAACGTCGCAGCGAAAACCGCCGCCAGCGAGAACCTCGGGCTCGGTCAAACCGTCGGCAGCGAAATCCTCGCCGCGCGCCTCAAGTTCCGCGACTCGAGCATCTTCGCTACCGCCTCCGCCGCCGGCGTGCCTGCTACCGTTCACGTCACGCTCGGCGCCGACATCATCCACATGCATCCCGCCGCCGACGGCGCGGCAATCGGTGCCGCCACCATGAGGGATTTCCATCGGCTGACAGCCGTTGTCGGCGAACTCTCGCGCGGCGTCGTCGTCAACCTCGGCTCCGCCGTGGTGATGCCCGAGGTATTCCTGAAGGCACTCAACCTCGCGCGCAATCTCGGCCGCAAAGTGACCAACTTCACCGCCGCCGACATGGACTTTATCCGCAACTATCGTCCGCGGATGAACGTGGTCGATCGCCCGACCGCCGGAGCGGGCGGACGCGGCATCGTCCTGACCGGCCATCACGAGCTGATGTTCCCGCTGCTCGCCGCTGCCGTCCGCGAGGAACTCGCCCGCCGCCCACGCCGCAAGTGACCTCGCCCGCCAAAACGATCGCGCTCCTCACCGACTTCGGCTACCGCGACCATTATGCGGGTGTGATGAAGGGCGTCATCGCCGCGATCGCGCCGGCCGCGGCCATAATCGACATCACCCACGGGATTCCGCCGCAGGACATCGTCGCCGGCGCGCTCGCGCTGCGCCATAGCTGCCGTTTCTTTCCGCCACGGACCATCTTCGTTGCGGTGGTCGACCCTGGCGTCGGCACCGCCCGGCTTCCGCTCGCGATCGAGACGCGCACGGGCGCGCGCTTCGTCGGGCCCGACAATGGGCTGCTGTGGCCCGCCGTCGACGCCGCCGGCATCACGCGCATCGTCGAGTTGCTCTCGCCGCGCTACCGTCTGCCTCACGTCAGCGCGACCTTCCACGGCCGCGATATCTTCGCCCCAGCTGCCGCATGGCTCGCCCGCGGCGTGGCGCTCACCAGGTTGGGGCCGCCCGTCAAAAAGATTACTCAACTCAGCCTCGAGAGCGGCATCAAAGAGGGCGCGCAAATCGTCGCCGGAACCGTGATCTATGTCGATAGCTTCGGCAACCTCGTGACCAATCTGGACCGCGCGCGCGTCGATCGATTTGTTGCCCGCTTTCACGGGTGTAGGCTTTCAGTTAGGATTAGGCGCCGCGCACCGATCGAGATGCGCTCTGCGTACGGCGACGCGCCTCCGGGCGCTCCGCTGGCAACCTTCGGCAGCTTCGACCTGCTCGAGATTGCGGTTCGCGACGGCAGCGCGGCCGATTATTTTAAGGCGGGCGCTGGTATGCCCGTCACGTTGCGCGCCGAACGTTGATACCTCAATGGATGACTCCACCGCACACAAGGATGCTTCACCGGTCCTGACCGAGATTCCGCGCTTCGAGGCGCCGCCGGAGGCCGTCCGTCCGTCCGGCCGCCCGCTGGCGCCGCCGTTTCAGGTTCCTCCACTCAACGGCGTACTCTTTCTGCTGACGCTGCTCACCACCACTGTGGCCGGGGCGGACATGGCCGGCGCCTTCATCTCGCTCGCCCATCCGATCTCGAGCATCGCCAACCTTCCCGCGGGTCTCTCGTTCTCGATCCCGCTGATGCTGATTCTGCTCGCTCACGAGATGGGCCACTACCTTACCTCGCGCCGCTACGGGGTCGATTCCTCGCTGCCGTACTTTATCCCGGCCCCGTTTCCATCGGTCTTCTTTATCGGCACCTTCGGTGCCTTCATCCGGATGAGATCCCTGCCGCGCACGCGCCGCTCGATGTTCGATATCGGTGCGGCCGGGCCGTGGGCCGGATTCGTCGTCGCCATAATCGCGATCCTGATCGGACTCAAGCGATCGCAGATCACTCCGCTCGATACGTCTCAGGGCGGCCTCCAGCTCGGCAATTCGATCATCTTCTGGAGCGTTTCGCGCCTGATCCTCGGTGTCGATCCCGACGCCGTCAACGTCAACCTCGACGCGATGGCGTTCGCCGGATGGATCGGCCTGTTCGTTACCACCCTCAACCTGCTGCCCGTGGGCCAGCTCGATGGCGGCCATGTGGTCTATTCGCTCTTCGGCGGCCGCTGGCATCACCGCATCTCGCGTCTGTTCACGCTCGGATGCCTCCTGATGGTGCTGGTGCCGGTCACTTCGAATTACCTGTTCCACACCGAGCTGACCTTCTGGGGCGGATGGCTTCTGTGGTTCGCGATTGTAATCTTCCTCGGCCTCGGCCATCCCTCTACGCTCGATCCCGAAACTCCCCTTGCGGGCAACCGGAAATGGGCTGCCTGGGCCACTGTAGCGCTCTTCATCGGCACCTTCAGCCCCGTGCCGGCTTGGTTCGCGCCGCCCACGGGCACCCCGGAACCCGAGGAGGGCCACCAAATCAACGTGATCCATCGTGCGCCCGCGCATCACGTCCGTACCGTGGACGGATTCGCTATCCGCCTCTGAGATTCTGCGACATGGCGCGCCCGAGCTGGGACGAGTATTTCATGACCATCACGCGCGAGGTCGCCGAGCGCTCGACCTGCCAGCGCGCCAAGGTCGGCGCGGTCATCGTGCGCGACCGCAGCATCCTCGCCACCGGCTACAACGGCGCGCCCGCCGGTCTCCCGCACTGCCTCGACGTCGGCTGCCTCATCTATGAGTCGCGCACGCCCGACGGTGATCTCGAGCAGAACTGCTACCGCACTATTCACGCCGAGATGAACGCTATCGCGCAGGCCGCCAAAAACGGCAACGCCATCCGCGACGCCGATATCTACGTCACTCACACGCCCTGCATCCACTGCCTCAAGGTCCTGATCAACACCGGGATGCGCACCGTTCACTACGAAAAGGAATATAAGCTGCATACCGTGGCGGACCTTCTGAAGTACGCTTCCATCAAGCTGGTGCAGGTCAAAATGCTGGGCCGGAACGGAGCACAATGATGGCGCCTGACGAACCCGCCGGCGCGCCCCGCCCCTGCGGTATCTGCGCCATCGTCGAGCGCATCCGCGCCGGTGGTTTCCCCGACTTCGTCGCCGAATTGCCGCGCAGTTGGCTCATCCTCGGCGACGCGCAGTTTTACCGCGGCTATTGCATCCTGCTCGCCAAGCGTCATACGAGCGAACCCTTCCTGATGCCGCGCGGCGAGGCCCACGAGCTTTTCGACGAGCTGCTCGCGGTGGGCAAGACCCTCGCCGCCGTCGTCCATCCGCTCAAACTCAACTACGAATGCCTCGGCAACCAGGAACCCCACGTCCACTGGCACGTCTTCCCGCGCTACGCCGAGGACCCGCAGCGCCTCGCCCCGGTCTGGGTCCGCCCGGAATCCGAACGTAAAGTAACACTTGAAGAATCCGACCGGCGCACGCTCCTCGCCGCGATCCGTACCGAAATACTTCGCACAATTCCGGCTTCACGTTCAGGGTGAAATATTTCACTCCCCCCTTTCGCCTCTTCCTGGCCGTATTGGCCGCTGTCGCCTTCGCCGTCGCCGGATGCAGTCGCCCGCTGCCCGAACAGGGTTCCGCGGCCGCGCGGCTTTATACCGAGCGCTGCGGCAATTGCCATCGCCCCTACCAGCCGCGCTCGCTGACCGCCGCGATGTGGCAGTCGCAGGTCGCCGCCATGCGGCAGAAGATCGCGGCGGCGGGCCAGCCTCCGCTCACGCCCGATCAAGATCGCGAGATCCTCGAGTACCTGCAACGCAACGCCGGCCAGCAGTGATCCGCCGCAACCGGATCGCCGCGCCATTGTGCTAGGAAAGAGTGATCGTTGGGACGGTTGAAGTACGCAGCGCAGGGAGCGAGCCGATGAAACTCGTAACGTTTACGCATCAGGGAGCGACGCGAATCGGAGTGGCGGTGGGCGACGCGGTGGCTGATATCACCGCGGCGGCGCCGGAAATTCCTCGCGAGATGATCGCATTTCTTACCGCCGGCACGAGCGCGATGGACCGCGCGCGAGCGATCGCGCAGAATGCGCCGCGGATTGCGCTGGCGCAGGTCAAACTCGAAGCGCCGGTGCTGCGCCCGCCCGAGTTTCTCGCGATCGGGCTCAACTACGCGGATCACGTCGCCGAGACCGGCCGGGAAAAGCCGTCCTTCCCGATGTTCTTCAACAAGCAGTCGAGTTGCGTGACCGGTCCCTACGATCCGATCCATCTGCCGCGTGCATCAACCTGGCTCGATTACGAGGGCGAATTGGGCTTCGTGATCGGGCGCCGCTGCCGGCACGTGCCGCGCGCCCGCGCGCACGAGGTAATCGCCGGTTATCTCATCGTCAACGACGTGAGCGTGCGCGACTGGCAGCGGCGCGCGCAGACGATGACCCTCGGCAAATCCTTCGACACTCACGGGCCGTGCGGTCCGTGGATCGTGACGCCGGATGAAATCGGCGACCCGCACACGCTGGAATTGCGCACGCTCGTCAACGGCGAGGAGCGCCAGCATTCGAACACGCGCAATCTGTTCTTCGATTGCTTCGAGCAGGTGGAGACGCTGTCGACCGTGTTCACGCTGCTGCCCGGAACGATCATCTCGACCGGGACGCCAGCCGGCGTCGCGGGTGCGATGAAGCCGCCCAAGTGGCTCAAGGCCGGCGATATCGTGCGAATCGAAATCGATCGCATCGGCTATATCGAGAACCGAGTGATCGACGAGCCGGCGGAGACCGCGCGGATCTGATCAGCTCGGCGTCATTTGAGCTTGAGCGCCTGCTGGCCGCCGTCGTAGATGATGCGGCCGTCGCGCACCGAAGCGAAGTCCGTCAGCGCGTGCATGGCGATTTTGCCGTCGGGCATGATGTGCCGCACGTCCCATCCACGCACCGTCAGGTGATCCGAAATGATGCGCCGATGGCATCGCCACCACAGTCCCTCCGAACACATGATCGCGATGCGCGCGCCGCGCGCAAGTTCGATCAATACCTCAACGCCGGCCGCGAACTCGGGAGTCTCCGTGTAGTCTGCGTATGAGCGGAAGGCCGGATGCTCCCACGCGGTGTGCGGCGAATCGGGGCGCTTGAGATTGCGTCTTCCGCCGAGCGCCTTCAGCCACCGATAGCGGAGACCGGCGCGCTCGACCGATTGTTGAAGTTCGGCCTGATTGAACTGCGGCCAGCGGCGCGAACTGGGAAACGATCGAACGTCCGCCAAGAGCGAGATTTGATGCTGCGCGAGCAGGGCGAGGAAGCTTTCGATCGGATGGGTCGAATGACCGACGGTGTGCACGATCGGACGCGGCGCGGATTTTTCATGTTGCGGGCGCATGGGTTATCGGGAGGCGGAGATTGCCGCACCGCCGTTTCGTGCGACGCCGATCAGGCCCGGAAGGCGAGGGCGGCCCCGGCGATTACCATCGCGACGCCGCTCGTGCGCGCAATCGCGCGGCCGTACAGAGTCGCTTTTTCGATCAGCACCAACGCGCTGAGCGCCGCTACCCACGCCAGGTTCATCACGCCCATCACAATCAGTAGCGCCATCAGCGCCCAACAGCATCCGACGCAGAAGGCGCCGTGCCTGAAGCCCATCGCGAAGGCGCCGGCGCTCCCCGCGCGCCATTGCGTCATGAAGAAGCCAAGCGGCGAGCGGCACTGGCCGAGGCATGCGTCCTTGAGCGGTGTCAACTGGAAAAAGCCGGCGGCGGCGAGAATGATCGCGCCAATCAAAGGCGGAGTGGTGAGGTCGGGGCGGAGGAGCGCGGTGCGTTGCAACGCGAACTGCCCGATGGTCGCGGCGACGCTGAACAATGTCCAGACCACGACGTAGGCTCCGGCGAAGGACCACACCGCATGCCGCGGCGAGTCTCCGCGGCCACGGGCGATTCGCGCATACATCGCGATCATCGGGCTCGCGCTCGGCAGCATCATCGCAACCATCATCACCGCCCACATCATGAAGGTGAGCCAGACGTCGGCGGCTTGCGGCGGCAACGCGTTGAGCAGGCGCGCGGCGATCCCCGGCAGGTCCTCCGCCGCCATCGGCATCCGTATCAGGTAGAGCCACGCGAGTGCCGTAATTGTCGCGAGTCCGCCCCACAGCGTGAGCCGATCGCGCAGCGGCAGGGCAGGGGGTTCGGCGGTTTCGGCGCGGTCGTGCTGGTCTGCCCGGGCGTTCGCGGAGGTCATGGCCGGCGCACGCTGGCTAGGCGTTTGACCAGTTGATCGGCGAAAAGTGACCGTTCCGGCCGGAGTTCTCGAAGCTGAGCGACTGATCCTTGAAATGGCTCGAGGTTCCCCGAGCAGCGGCCAGCCGGCGCGAAAACGGATGTCCGACGTTGTCGAGCCACACCACCTGATTGCCGGCGCCGGTCACGCCTTCGACGGTGACATCGCCGATTCCGGCCATCGACAGCTTGTATACCTTGCCGTCGGAACTGAAGGAGATAGCCGCGGTCTTGGTCGGCAAGCGATGGGCGATCATGCCGGCCATGAGCGAGGGCGGACCGCCCGCCTTGCCGGTGAAGATCGCTTCGAGCGCGGTGCGCTGGGCATCGTTGGCGCGATTGTCGATATAGACCGCGAGCGTTCCGTTCCCTTGCGCCATCGGGCCGGGGGTGGTCAGCGCCTGCACCGCGTTGAGTCCGGAAAGATCAACGCCCCCGCATGCACCCTTGGCGATGTGAATCGCGAGGACGACGTCGCAGTGGCCCTCGGTGGGCCGCACCTGCGCGTGCGAAAGCAGGCAGGGGCAAAGGAGCTCGCAATTGCAGGATTCGAAGTACTCACCCTCGATGCGCCAGCTTTGATCGCTCATGTTCCCTCCGCGTCTAGGGATTTGCCGCCGAAGCCTGTCTTCCCGGCTCGAGCCCGGCGACGTTGATTTTAGCCTGAGATTGGTTGGCGACCGCAACCAGATCGAGCGCATCGGGATGCAGATAATCGCGCGCGACCTTTTGAACATCGGCCTTGGTAACCGCGCGAATTAGCTGCGGATAGCGCTCGGCGTAGTCGGTGCCCAGTCCGTAAAGCTCGGTCTCGAGCATAAAACCGACGATCTCGCTTTGGCGGTCGAGCTTCAGCGGGAAGCTGCCGATGAGATATTTTTTGGCCGATTCCATTTCGGCGTCGGAGACCGGCGCATTCTGGATCTCGCGCATCTGCTGAAGAATCAGCTTGAGCGCTTCGTTACTGCTCTGATTCTTGGTCTGGAGCACGATCAGGAAAGCGCCGGGGAATTTGCCGGCGTGAAAGGCGCTGCCGATGCCGTAGGCGAGTCCGGCCTTGCTGCGCACCACTTTCATCAGGCGCGCGGCGAAACCGCCCCCGCCCAGGATGTAGTTCATCACCTGGAGCTTGTAGTAGTCCGGATTCGAGCGGGCGATGCCGCCGGAGCCGAGGATCAGATTGGCCTGCGCCACGTTGCGATCAATCAGATCAGCGTGAAGGCCGGGCGCGACGACGGGCGCCGCCGGTTCCGGCTGTTCGGTTACGGTGCCGGCCAGACCAGTGAACTCCTTCTCGAGCTTATCCCTGATGCCGTTTGCATCGACGTCGCCGCAAACCGCGATCACCGCGCTGCCCATCCGGTAGTGATCGCGATAGAAGGCGCGCACGTCGTCAGGCTTGAGCTTGCCGACCGTATCGGCGAAGCCCTCGGACGGATGGCCATAAGGCCCGTCGCCGAATAGCAGCTTGTTGAAGGCGACGCCGGCGACATAACCCGGCTCCTCCTCGGAGGCCTTGATGGCGGCAACCTGGTCGGCGAGCTTGCGTTGGATGTCGGCGTCGTGCAGGCCCGGGTCCTGCAGCGTCTGCGTCATCAGATCGAGCGTGTCGTCGGCATACTTTTTCAGCGACGTCAGGCTCGCCGTGGCATAGTCACGGCTGGCGCCGATCGAGATCGAGCTGCCCATGAAATCAGTCTTCTGATTGAACTCGGCTGCACTCAACCGGCTGGTCCCCTGCATCAGGCTCGAGGCGGTGAGCGCGGCAAGCCCCTCCTTGCCCTTGGGATCGCGCCGGGTGCCGGCGTCGAAAGCGATCGCCATCGAGACCATCGGCAGCTGATGCTGCTCCGATACGAGCAGGACGGCGCCGTTGCCGAGCTTGAACCGCTTGATTTCGAGCGCAGACGCTGGCCGCACCAAAATCGCGAGAACGATCATCGCGGCGAGCGAGGCAACGGCGGTGTTCCTGATTCGCGGGTTCATCGCAGCACCTCCGCCGCCGGGATTCCGAGCATGGCGGAAATGCCGCCGTCTCCGGGCTCGGGTGCGTGGCGGACCGCGCCGCCCGCGCCGCCTCCCGCCTCATGCGGAAGGACGCCGGTGGGAACCAGCACACCCAGCGTGCGGTTAGGGTCGGCGAGGAATTGACCGGCGGCATGCTGCACGTCGGCCGCGGTTACCTTGTCGATACCCTCGAGATATTGATCGACCATCTTGTAGCTGCCGAGCATCTGATAGAGGCCCAGCAGCATCGCCTCGCGGAAGACAGAATCCTGGCCGTAGACGAAACCCGCTTCCTCGAGGTTCTTGGCCTTTTGCAACTCCTCCGCGCTGACCGGCTGAGTGCGGATGGTGGCGAGCTGGCGATCGACTTCGGCGACGACGTCGTCGGTTTTCACGCCCGGCCGCATCTGGGCCGAGACCCACAACAGGCCCGGGTCGAACGAGGTCATCTCATATCCGACATCGACGTCGACCACCATCCGCTTGTCGATCACGAGGTCCTTGTACAGGCGCGAGCTTTTACCGTCGGCCAGAATTTCGCCGGCGACCTCGAGCGCATAAGCGTCGCGCGAGCTGCGGTAGTTCGGCACGTGAAAGGCCATCGCGAAGGCCGGCAGATTCGCCGCATGGCGCAGCACCACCCGGCGCTGGCCGTCCTGCGGCGGTTCGACTTCGTCGACCGGCGGTGGCTTGGGGCCGTTTTTGATCGAACCGAAGGCATGGCGGATAAGGGCGAGCACCCTGGCCGCGTCGAAATCGCCGACGGCGACGACGATCGTGTTTTGCGGCGAGTAGTGGATCCGGTGGTAGTTGAGCGCGTCTTCGAGCGTGAGCCCTTGAACGTCGTGCATCCAGCCGATCACGGGCCAGTGATAGGGATGCTCGACGAAGGCCGCCGCCTGGGTCATCTCGGACAGCGCGTCCTCGGGATTGTCCTCGGTGCGCAGGCGCCGCTCCTCCATCACGACGGCCTTTTCGGAGTCGAAACCCTTGGGTTCGAAGTTCGCCATGCGGTCGGCCTCGAGCTCAATCGGCACATCGATATGATCGCGATTAATCACTTCGAAATAGTCAGTGTAGTCCTCGGTGGTGAAGGCGTTATCGTCGCCGCCGTTTTCCTGGATGATGTTGGAAAATTCCTCGGGGGCGAGCTTTTTCGTGCCGCGAAACATCAGGTGCTCGCACAGGTGCGACAGTCCGGTCTTGCCGACTTGCTCGTTGCGCGAGCCGACGCGATAGAAAACGTTGAGCGTGGCGACCGGAGCCTTGTGGTTCTCGAGCACCAGGACCTGGAGACCGTTGGGCAGCGTTTCGGACTTGACCGCGTCGGTAATTCCGGCGCGGGCGGTGGTGGCGAAGGCGAGCGCGAGCAGTGCGGCGAGGGCACGAGCGGCGCGGCGGCGTACACAGGCAAAGCTCTTGATGTTCATACGGGGTTTCACCAGTTAAGGCAGCCGAGTCCGGGACAGTCAAGGCGGGATTTGGGCGGCAAATCGAAATTGCATGTGCGAGCCGCGATTTGTAACAATAAAAGCAATGGCAACCGACAACACGGCCGTCAACGAGCACGCGCTTTACATGGTGAAGGGCATGCTCACGAAATTCATGCGCATGCTCTTTCCGGTGGAGTTCCGGCTCGATTCGCTTCCCAACACCGGTCCGATTCTGCCGTTCCATTATCCGCTGATGCCGGGCGAGATGATCTACCTGCCGGAGACGGTCTCGGCGCTGGGCGGGGCGGCGATGGCGCGCGACTATTACATCCTGACCGCGGCCCATCTGGCCGGCCGTCACGAGTTCGGTACCTTTGGCTTCCGGCTGGCTGACATGCCGGGTTTCGAGGAGCGGGCCGAGACCGGAGTCGAAGCGCTGGACAGCTACGTTTCATCTTTTGACGATCCTGCACTCGCCGGAGCGCTGCTGCGGCTGTGCGAATCGGCGCGGGTCGACGCGGAGCTTTCGCGGCGTTATCGCGGGCTTGCCCCGCGTATCGCGGGGATGCATGCGGCGCTGGCCGAAACGCTCAGGCCCGAGGCCCTGAGCACGATGCTGGTGAAGGCGTCGCTCGCGCTTGCCACGGTGGAGAAAGACGATCCCACCGCGCCTTTTATTCGAAAGGCGAGCGAGTTCTTTGCTCCCTTGCGCGAGGCGGGCGCCGATGTGAAGCAGAGTGCGTTCCTTACCGGCGCGATGTATCAATGGCTGCGCGCGCTGATCGCCGCCGCGCGCGAGGCGGGCGCCGACGGCTCGCTGGGGGAAGGCGCCGCGCAGATGCGTGACGATCTGATCGGCAGCGTCAGGGGCGCCGAGGACTCCGGCGACGGCATGGATGCAGAGGGCGACGCGGGCGACACCGGTGGCGAGACCGACCAGCTCACGCAGATGGAAGCGTCGGGACGGCATTCGAAGGGCAAGGGGCGGCCGCTCACACCCGAGGAAATCCGCAAGCTGCTCGAGCAGGGCGCTCAGCTCAAACCATCGCAATCGACCGGCGGCGCCGAGGGCGAGGGGATGTATCTCACCCAGCTCAAGGGCAAGGAGGCGGAGGAACTCGAGGAGTTGCGCGAGCAGCTGGGCGAGATCGGCACGATGCCCGGCGCCGGGCGCCTGATCCTCGGGCGCGGGCGCACCCAGGATTCGTACTACGCGTACGACGAATGGGATTACGTCGCGGCGGATTACCGCCGCAACTGGTGCCGGCTGCGCGAGATTCCGGTCGAGGGCGACGGCGGCGATTTCTTCGAGCAGACCCTGCAGCGCTACTCCGAACTGCTGCCGCAGGTGCGGCGCAATTTCCAGCGGATCCGCCCGGCCTCGTACCGGATGGTGCGCGGGCTCGAGGACGGCGACGAGATCGACTTTGACCGCACGATCGAATCGCGCGTGGCGCGGCGGATGGGCGAGATTCCCGACAATCGGGTCTACAAGGCGCGCAAGAAGGAGGCGCGCGACGTCGCCACGCTCTTCCTGCTCGACATGTCCGCCTCGACCGACGAGCCGATTCATCGCGATCCTCCGCGCTACAACCAGGACGACACCGACAGCGACGACTGGATGAAGTCGTGGCAGCGGCGGCCACAGCAACCGCAACGTCCGCGCCGGATTATCGACGTGAACAAGGAAGCGCTCGTGATCATGGCGCAGGCGCTCGAGGAGATCGGCGACCAGTACGCGATCATGGGATTTTCCGGGCACGGCCGCGACAACGTCGAGTTCTACGTGATCAAGGAGTTCGAACACGAATTGTCGGACGAGGTGAAGTCGCGGGTCGGCGCGGTCGAGCCCAAACGGTCGACCCGGATGGGCACCGCGATTCGCCACGTGCGCGAGAAGTTCAAGGACGTGGCGTCGCGCGCCAAGCACGTGATTATGCTGAGCGACGGCTTCCCGCAGGATTTCGACTACGGGCACGACCGCCGGTCAAACGCCTACGGAATCCAGGACACGATGGTGGCGTTGAAGGAACTCGAGATGGCGGGGGTGCTGCCGTTCTGTATCACGGTCGACCGCACCGGACATGACTACCTGCGGCAGATGTGCGCGCCGTCGCGCTACCTGGTGATCGAAGATATCACGTCGCTGCCGCGGCAATTGCCCAAGGTCTACGAACAGGTCGTCCGCTGGTAAGCGGGCGCCGCTTCCTGCTACGTATCCAGCTTCGAGGCCGACCGACCCCCGGGGGCGGGGGATAGTGAAGGATTTCACCCTGAGCAGCAATGCTACTTGGCGCTAGAATCCCGGAGTAAAATGCAGGACCCGGCCTGGCCGGCGTTCTGCGCCGGCTGTGCCCATACGGAGGCATCGCCATGGCCAAAGTGATTATCGAGGCCGCGATCAACGGCAACGCGATGAAGAAGCTCAACCCGCATATCGCGTACAGCCCGGCGGAGATCGCGGACGACGCGATTGCGACGTGCAAGGCGGGGGCGGCGATAATCCACTTTCATGTGCGCGACCCGGAGACCGGCAAGTGGGTGCAGGACGTGCCGTATTACGCCGAGGTCTACCGGCGGTCGCGGGCGGCGTGCAAGGCGATGCTGTGGCCGACGTTCCCGATGGGCGATGATCCGGCGAAACGGTTCAACCATTTCGTCGAGCTGTCGAAGGATCCGGCGACCAAGCCCGACCTTGGAGCGGGCGACATGGGATCGGTCAACCTGGTCGCCTACGACCCGCGGTCGAAGAAGATTTATAACGAGGGTGCGATTTACTGTAACTCGTACGAGACGATTCGCTACTTCCTGACCAAATCGCGCGAGCTCGGCCTGCGTCCGACGCTGCAAATCTTCGACCCGAGCTTCCTGCGCGCCGCGCTGGTCTTCCTCGACCAGGGCGTCCTGACCGAACCGTTGCTGCTGAAGTTCTATTTGGGCGGGCGGGAACTGCCCTTCGGACTGCCGCCCACGCTCAAGAGTCTCGAGGCGTATCTCGACATGTTGAAGGACGTGCGCGCCAACTGGTTCGCGGCGACGCTGGGCGGCGACAACCTCCCGCTGGTGCCGCTGATTGTAAGCCTCGGCGGGCACGTGAGGATCGGACTCGAAGATTATCAGTATGCGCGCGAGGGCCAGTACAGCAATCCGCAGCTGGCCGAGCGTGCGGCGGGCATGATTCGCGCGATGGGGCATGAAGTAGCCACGCCCGACGAAGCGCGCAAAATCCTGGAGGTGTGAACCGGCAGGGCGACACCGTCGCTGCCCGCCGGAAAACG
>DASPQS010000268.1:0-2132 GCA_035624865.1 Binataceae bacterium (SeqCode)
GGAGGAATCTGGGCAGTCTGGGACGAGC
The DNA here is from genome assembly GCA_035624865.1 of Binataceae bacterium (SeqCode). Taxonomy (GTDB): domain Bacteria; phylum Desulfobacterota; class Binatia; order Binatales; family Binataceae; genus JASHZA01. Next base: position 29 of record DASPQS010000268.1, read on the forward strand.
ACCGGATACTGGCCGAAGGCAGCCCCAAACCTGAACGCTTGACCAATGGCTTTCCGTCCAGTCGATCGCAGATGAGCTTCTACTGGTTAGCCCTCTATTTCAGTCTGCTCTCCGCGATGCGGATTGGCTGGCACCAGCTCAACGTTGGCACCTGGATCACCCGAATTCAGCCCCGCCAATACTCTCTGCAAGCCACCGGCTGGGTCAGGGTCGTCTCCGGCGTGCAATCTCTGATCAGCGTCTATTTAGTCGCGCTCTCAGTGCTTACCTACTTCGGCACACCATTCGAATGAGGACAAAGCTTCGAGACGGAACGGAACCAGTACTCGCGGATCTCGGCCTACGCCTCACCTAATAGAGCGACGCTCGAGCCGTGTCCGCCCGGGTCGGCAGCTTCTTGATCTTCACGCGCGCGACGCCCTTATGCGTTATCCCGATTTTCTGCGCGGCGCTGCGTGAGAGGTCGATACTGCGCCGCCGCACGTGCGGACGTGGCGGAGCGTTATGAATAAAGTTGCCGCGCGGAGTGGGCAGGTGGCCAAACGTCGAGGCCGGCTCACAGCCGCTACTCGCCCACCGGATTCGCCCCGATGCTCGGATCGCGTACCAGCACGCCGCTGCGGTAGAGTTCGCGAATCCGCTCGTCGCCGAGGTCAAGGTAGTCGCGAAGGACCCGTTCATTGTCTTCGCCGAGCCGAGCCGATCGCAGTTCGATTCGATCCGGCCAGGCTGAGAATTTTACCGGCACCGCCGGAATCGCCACCCGCCCCAGCAGCGGATCCTGCACCCAGCGCACGGTCTTGCGCTCATTCAGATGCGGATGTGCGACCGCCTCGTTCACCGACAGCACCGGCGCGCACGGCACCCTCTCCCTGTCCATCGCCGCGATCGCATCATCGCGCGTCGGGAAGCTCGCCAGCCAATCTTCTATGATCTTCTGCAGCTCGAAACGGTTCGCATGGCGCGCGCGCGCTCCCTTGAATCGCGGGTCTTCTGCCAACTGCGGCATTCCCATCGCCCGCACCATCTGCGGCCACTGATGGGGCGTGATCAGGATCATCACGTACTGATCGTCGCGATAGCGAAAAACTCCTGCCGGTCCCGGTCCGTCGCCCTGCGATCCCGAGCGTTTCGGCCGCACCCGGTCGCCCGCCAGCGCGATCTTCGGCACGTTCAATTCATGCATATGGAAATATGTGTCGGTCAGCGATGCGTCGAGATATTGCCCCTCGCCGGTGCGTTCGCGATGCAGCAGCGCGGCGCATACCGCCATCGACGCCGCCACTCCGGTCGACACGTCGCCGATCGCCATCGTGATTACCGACGGCGCCCGATCCGGTTCGCCGATCCCGTCGGTTATCCCGGCGTAAGCCTGCCCGATCAAGTCGTAGCCCGCCTTGTCCGACAGCGGCCCGGTCTGGCCCGCCATTGAAATCGAACACATCACGATTTTTGGGTTCACCTTGCGCACATCGTCGTAACCGAATCCCATGCGCTTGATTACGCCGGGCGCAAAATTCTCTACCAGCACGTCGAACTTCGGCACCATCGCCATCACCAGTTCGTGCGCTCCCGGCTTCTTCATGTCGATCGCGAAGCTGAGCTTGCTGTGGTCGTGCTGCATGTAGTACGTGCTGTGGCTGCTGCGCTTATTGCCGCGCGGCTTGAACCCGAAATCCCGGATGCGATCGCCTCCGGGCGCAAGCTCAAGCTTCACCACCTCCGCGCCCAACTCCGCCAATAGGCGGGAGCAGGTCGGTCCCGCTACGTATTGAGTGAAATCAAGCACCTTGTAGCCTTCGAGCATTCTGGGTCCGGCCATCATTCCGATCCTTTCCAGCGCGGATGCTGCTTTGTGCCCTAGCCTTCGATCGACGATACAACCCCTCCTTGCCTCTTACCTCAAATGAAATTTTATGGAAGTGGGCGGGCCCCCGCCCCGGAAGAGGATTCGTCTCGTCCTCTTCCTGACCGTAAAGTTCCACAACGAATGCGCTGAGCCCTTGCCCGGTGTGTTGTTCGAAGTGTGGACTGTCAAATCCCGCCGCGTCGTCCCCTTGACATGGGAAGGCGCATAAAATGACGGGCTGCCGAAGAATCCGCC
>DASPQS010000269.1:0-2168 GCA_035624865.1 Binataceae bacterium (SeqCode)
TAACGTCCTTTGGCAGTGTTCTAATTCGGACAGCACCCGGCGACTGAGCAGGGGAGAGCAAGTACCGATATGGATACTGCCCCTGGACATCGGGAGGGGGCAGAAAAAATTTCCGCGCGGACATGGGAAAGGGCAGAAAATGGAGGCTCGGCATGCCTCCCCTGGTCCGGGTCAGGGAGAGGGACATACAGACGGAGGGGTCGAGAGTAAGCTAGCTTCACTCAGGCGACTAATTCATTCCATTGCGGAGAGATCGGATTCAGGATGGTGCGCGGGGCGGGACTTGAACCCGCACGGTATTTCTACCACGAGCCCCTCAAACTCGCGTGTCTGCCTGTTCCACCACCCGCGCTAAGAATTCTCTTCGCTTCGCCAAAGCGCGACTATTTCGGAGCGGGCGCGGCCGGTGACGATGCGGGCATCTTCGGCGCCGCCGGCAAACCGGCCGCGGGCGCGCCCGTCTTGCCGACGGGCTTGGCCGCGGCGGGAACCGTCACGCTGCCTTCGAAGATGCTGCCGGTAATCCGCTTGGTCGAAGCGTAGGCGAGGAAGAGCGAGGTCAGGAAAAAAACCGCGGCCAGGACGGCAGTGAGTTTGACCAGGACTCCGCCTGCGCCGGTAGCGCCGAAGACCGTCTGACTCGACCCGCCGAAGACCGCGCCGACCTCGGCGCCCTTGCCCTGCTGCAACAGCACGACGATGATCAGGCTGATGCAGACGATTACATGAATTGCGACTACTGCTGCGACCATCGCGCCCCGCTTATCCGATTCGCGCCCGAACGATGCGCGCGAAGGAGTCAGCCTTTAAGCTTGCCCCGCCGACCAAAGCCCCGTCAATATCGGGTTTCGCCATCAAGGAGTCAATATTGTCCGCGGTGACGCTGCCGCCGTAGAGAATTCTTACGGCGTCGGCGGTCTCTTTGCCGAAGCGATCGCCGAGCGCTTCGCGTATCGCGGCGTGTACCTGCTGGGCCTGGTCGGGCGTAGCGGTGCGGCCGGTGCCGATCGCCCATACGGGTTCGTAGGCGACGATTATGCGCGCGGAATCCTGCGGCTTGATTTGCGCAAGACCGAATTGCAACTGGCGCAGCACGACCTCGGTGGTGCGCCCGCCGTCGCGTTCGGGACCGGTCTCGCCGACGCATAGAACCGGGGTCATCCGCTGGGCGACCACGGCGGCGGCGCGCTTGCCGATAAGGTCGTCGTCCTCCTTGAAGACGTGGCGGCGTTCGGAATGGCCGACGATCACGTGGCTCACGCCGAAATAACGGAGCATCGAGGGCGCGACCTCTCCTGTAAACGCGCCCTTTTCCTCGAAGTGCATGTTCTGTGCGCCGAGCAGGATCGAGGAGCCGGCGAGCGCCTGCGCAACCGCCGGGATCGAAAGAAAGGGCGGAGCGACCATGACTTCGCGGTCGCGCGCGAGCGCAGCCGCGTCGCGGTCGAGGTCGGCGCGCAGGGCGGCGATAAGTTGGCGGCCCTCGGTGGGGCCGAGGTTCATTTTCCAATTGCCGGCAAAGAGTTTCTTGCGCATGGGAGCGTCTCGTTTTTAATCGCGGCCCGGAAGGAACCGCCCCTCAGGCTTCTAGCGCCTTGACGCCGGGCAGTTCGATCCCTTCGAGATATTCGAGCGTGGCGCCGCCGCCGGTGGAGATGTGAGTGAAATTTTTTGCCCAGGGATGGCCGGCCACTGCCGCAGCGGTATCGCCGCCGCCGAGCAGGCTGGTGACACCGTGGAGGCTGGCGATGGCCTCGCCGACCTTGAGAGTGCCGGCGGCGAAATCGGGAAGCTCGAAGAATCCGAGCGGCCCGTTCCATACGATGGTCTTCGCGTCGGCCAGGCGCGTGATGAATTCGGCGACCGTTTCCGGGCCGATATCCAATCCCATTTTATCTGGAGGGATCTGGCGCACGGTGTCGGTAGCCGCACCGGCCTCGGGCGCTGATGCGACGACGTGGTCGAGCGGGAGGAGGAAGGCGACGTTGCGTTTGGCCGCCTCGGCCAGGAGTTCGCGCGCCAGCTCGAGCTTGTCGTCTTCGACGCGCGATTTGCCGACCGCAAAGCCCCGCGCCTTGAGGAACGTATAGGCCATCGCGCCGCCCACGATGATCGCGTCGACCCTGGTCATGAGGTTGCGGATGACGCCGATTTTATCGGAGACCTTT
>DASPQS010000270.1:0-16631 GCA_035624865.1 Binataceae bacterium (SeqCode)
CAAACTCACGAGCCAGCAGCAGAATATTTATTCTCACCTGTCGGCGGAGAACCAGAAGGTTCTAACGAGCGAATTGAAGACCCGGGATGGGAAGCCCGCCTCATGCGAATTCCGGGGCGGACTCATGGACATGCTGGCGAATTTCCCGCCGGAGAAGAGGGACGACGCGTTCAAGATGCTGGTCAACAGGATGCTGATCCGGCAGAAGTGAGCGGGTCGTCCATTCGCTTATGCCTCAGACCACCGGCGACCCCACATGGGTGCCGAATATGATCCGCAGCCGCCATTCGACCGAGTCTCCGAGCGGGCGCCTGGTCCGGTCGCCGCATGCCAAGAAGGGTGCACGCGCGTGGACTGGGCGCGGCTCCGAAGTGAGTCGCGACTACGTTTACGAATCAGGCGGCGCGGACGATCGATTCTTTCAGAGCTGAGCGGCTGATCTCCCAGCCTGCGCGGCTTACTGCAAGAGCTTTCGGAAGGCGAGCGTGGCTACTGCTCCTTTTCCGATCAAGGCAGTAGCGGCTGACGCCGCGTGATTCCGTGAGTTCAACGCCTACATGAAGGACCGATACAACCCCTGCGGGCCGAGAACTAACTCGTGACTCGACTCGGAAGGGGGCGCCTATATATAAATGTTCTCGTGTGGAGCCTTCGTAGCGTGGCAGAGCAAGCAGGGTAGTGGCGGGCGTTCGGACCGGACGCCCGGCCTGTTTGGCGTTTGCGATAATCCTGTCGCTGGTTGCGCGCGTCGCGGGTGCGGAGTGCGGCCCCGCGTCCGCGCCGAATAGTCAGTGGAAAGTCGAATCGAGCGGCGGAGCATGGTGGCTCGAGACGCCGTGCGGCGATCGCTTCTTTTCGGTCGGAATCAACGGGCTCGACCCGGGGCAATTGAGTGCGCCGGCCCATCGGGTGCGCACGCGCGATACCTGGGTGCCGCTGCGTCCGGCGGCGGATTCGTGGATGAAGAGCACGGTCGCGCAGATCCGTGGGTGGGGATTCAACACGGCGGGCGGGTTCAGCGCTCCGAAGCTGCGGCTGCCCAACGTTCCGGAGCTTGACCTCGGGTGGCGGGCGAATATTTTATGGTCGGATCCATTCGATCCTTCGGTCAGGCAACGGATAATCGCAACGGCGCAAGACGCGGCCGCTCCCTCGAAGGGGAATCCGTACCGAATTGGATACTTCTCCGACAATGAAATCGGATGGTGGAATGGGGCGCTGTTCGTCTATTACATCCGCCAGCCCGGCACGAACCATGCGAAGCAGAAACTGGTGGCGTTAATCCGAGCCCATTACGGGGACGACTGGCGCCGCTTCGTCAGCGACTTCGTTGTGCCGCCGGAAATGTCCTCGTTCGATGAGTTGTTGCGCAGCAGCGGAGCAACTGCGCAATTGCGTCAGGGCGGAAAAGGGATCGAGGTGGTGCGGGCGTGGACCGGTATGGTGGCGGCGAATTACTACAGTTTGGTTAATCATTCGTTGCGGCAGGAGGATCCTGAGGCTCTCATATTCGGCGATCGGCTGCCGATCTATTACGATCCCGACGCGATTCGCGCGGAGGCGCCGTACGTCGACGCGATCGCGACTAACTATAATGTGGATAGTCCGGACGGATGGATAGCGCATTACTATTTCGACGGTTTGCGCGAGCTGAGCGGAAACAAGCCGATCCTCATCTCGGAGTGGTTTTATGCGGCGCAGGAAAACCGTTCGGGAAATTCGAACAACGAACATCTGATGACAGTGAAGACCCAGGCGGAGCGGGCGAGGGGAGCGGCTGCCGCGGCGCGGCGTTTCGCGGAGATTCCGGCGGTGGTGGGGATTCATTGGTTTCAGTACTTCGACGAACCGGGAGGCGGCAGAGATGATGGCGAAGATTACGACTTCGGCCTGGTCGACAGGAAGAGCCGTCCCTATGAGAAGCTGGTGGAGGCGATCGCGGCGGCGAATCGCAGCCTGACCGAAATCCATCAGGGGCGGGTGCGGGCGGAGGCGAGCGCGCGGGAAATAGAGATTCCCGAGGCGGGGATCGATGCGCGCGCGGATTCGCTCGCGGCGTGGCCGAAGGACGAGGCGTTGGTGAAGGGCCTCGCCGCGCGAGCGCCCGAGGTTCCGTTCGGAGATGTGTTCCTGGCGTGGAGCCGTGAGGGGCTCCACGTCGCGACGATCAGCATGGACTACTATGACCCGGGCCTGCTGGCGTATGAGGGTGCGTTTCCGCTGGGCGAAGCTTTTCGGATCGACCTAGGCGTTGATGCGGGCGGTGGGCCGCGGCGGTTCGCGATGTTCGTGATTCCACCGAGGGTCTTTCCGAAGAAGCGCGCGCCGGCGATGCGGATACGCGTGTGCCGGACGGACGACCGCGTTTGTGAGGCGGTTCCTTCGGCGATCGCGACGTACTTCGGCAGCGATCAGCCGCGAATCACGGCGCACGCGACGCTGCCGTGGGCGGTGCTGGGGGGGCCTCCGCGCGACGGGCGGATGCGGGTGCAGATAGCGGCGACGGCGTTTTTCCGTTCGCGCTGGATGTCGCTAAGCGGCGATGCGCCGGAGGAAGCGATGAAGGACGAAGCGAGTTGGCGAGCGGCGCGGCTCGAGGGCTATCCACTGGTCTCGTCGAGCGCGAAGCGATAAGTGCCGCCTGCCTCGCTGAAGACTCGATTTGGAACCTTTACTTGTAGTCCTGTCGTAGCTCGATCATGTTGCCGTCGGGATCCTCGAGCCAGATCTGTTTGCCGACGAGGCGCAGGGTTTCTTCGGTCATCGGGATGACGGTCTGGCGCGAGGCGTCGACGAAGGGCACGCCCATCTCGGTCAGCGCGGCCTTGGCGGCTTCGAGGTCCTCGACTTCGAGCGCCATGTGCGGCCGGCGCGGATCGATTTGGCCCGCGGGCGCGCGCTCGCCGATGAGATGAAGCTGGTTGTTGCCGATGCCGAGCCATTCGCCGGGCACCCTGGTCTGGGGCCGGGGAATCTTCTTGAGCTTGAGCACCTTCTCGTAGAAGTTTTTGGAGCGTTCGACGTCCGAGACTATGATTGCGACGTGATTGATATTTTTGATCATTGGGTTCTCCACTTTGGCTCCGAAAGGCGACGGCCGCCCGCCGTAATCGAAGCGGATGGCCGGTCGTACGATTCCAGCCGTATCAATCGCACAAGGGTTTGACAACGGTGCGAGCGCCGCCGTAGGAACGTGGGAATGCCAGCGGCGTTTCGATGGGGAGAGCGGGTCGGTATGCCGCCGTGCTATCGTCGGCGCGAGGAGGTGATGGAGTGAAATTCGGGCTGTTAACCCTATTCGACCATTACGCCGAGGATTGTTCCGAGGAGCAGTACTACAAGAATTTCTTCGACGAGGTTACCTACGCGGAGGAGCTGGGCTTCGATTCCATGTGGATCGGAGAGCATCACTTTTGCCGCTATATCTGTCCGGCGCCGCAGATTGTCGCGGCGGCGATTGCGCAGCGCACGAAGAGGATCAGGATCGGGACGGCGATCGCGCTGCTGCCGCATCATGATCCGATCCGGCTCGCGGAGGATTACGCGCTGGTGGATTTGCTGAGCGGCGGACGTCTGGACCTTGGGGTGGGGCGCGGGTTTATCAAGGCCACCTACGACGGCTTTAACCAGTCGATGGACGAGAGCCGCGAGCGGTTCAACGAATGCCTGGAAATAATCGAGCGGGCTTGGGCTCAACCCAAGTTCTCGTACGAAGGGAAGTTTTACCGGGCGAAGGACGTGACGATTCTGCCGAGGCCGCTCCAGAAGCCGGCGCCTCCGATCTTTATGGCGGCGGCGGTCAGCCCGGAGTCGTTCGTGGCGGCGGGGGAGAAAGGACATTCGGTGATGCTGGCGCCGTTTTTTCAGTCGCGAAGCACGCTCAAGCAGAATCTCGAACTTTACAAGGAGACCCTGCGGAAGGCCGGGCATTCGCCGGACAGTGTCGAGATCGTCAGCGGCTACCATTCGTTTATCGATGAGACGCCCCAGCAGGCGCGCAGCAAATGGGAATCCCATTACATGCGCTACATGCATTTCGTGGCGGGGCTGATCGCACCCGGCGAGTACACGAGCCAGGAATACCAATCCTGGCGGCGATCGGGCGAAGCGTTGCGGCAGATTACGTTCGAGCGGATGTATCCAGATCAGGTGCTATGCGCGGACCCGGGCCAGGCCGTGGAACGGGTTGCGCTGATGCAGGAACAGTTCGGGGTATCGCACTTCTGGGTGTACATGGACCTGGGCGGACTGGAGCCGCGCGAGGTGCGCCGTTCGATGGAGCGTTTCGCCACGCGCGTGATGCCGCATTTCCGGCGATCATGACGCGGTCGAGCGGGTATGGTGGCGGCCGAATCAAACCGAAGGGGGACGGCGATGGCGAACCCAATTTCAATTCATCCAGCGGTAGATAATGGCGTCAAGGCCGGCGCGAAGGATTTTGCGGGCGGGACGCTGGTCTGCAAATGCGCGCGCAACCCGGTCAAGGTGACGGTCAAGACGCAGTGCGCGTACAACCACGTGTGCGGCTGCACGAAGTGCTGGAAGCCGCCGGGGGCGTTATTCTCGATGGTGGCAGTCGTACCTCGGGACAAGCTGTCGGTGACAGAAAATGCCGGCAAGCTCTCTGTGGTCGATGCGAACGCGCCGATCCAGCGCCACGCGTGCAAGGACTGCGGCGTTCATATGTATGGCCGGATCGAGAACACCAAGCATCCGTTCTATGGGTTTGATTTTATTCACCCGGAACTGTCGCCGGAGCAGGGGTGGGCGGAGCCCGGGTTCGCAGCCTTCGTCTCGTCGATTATCGAGTCCGGCGCGGATCCGGCAAATCAGAACGCTGTGCGCGCGCGGTTGCGTGAGCTCGGGCTCGAGCCTTACGACTGCCTGTCGCCGGCACTGATGGACGCAATCTCGACGCATATCGCCAAGGCCTCGGGAGTTCTGAGGGGCTGAAAGAGGCCTGCGCGTGACAGGACGCTGAACGGGGCGGCGGTGTTATCGCCGGTCGATGAAGACGCGCTCTTTGGCGACCCACATCGCGGAATTTGCGAAGTCGATGAATTTGGACTCGTCCTCGATTGCGATTTCCATCGCCCTGCGACCTTCGGGCGTGGTCGCCGTCGCGGCCAGGTCGGCGCGATCGAACCACGCCTCCGCATGCCCCGTATAGGGAGCGACGCGTGTTCCGCGCCGGGCGCGCAATTGCTGCTCGAGGTCGTCATCGTAGCGATGAACCTGTAGATAGCGCCGCATGCGCATCGCCTGGGCCACGCCGCGGATAGTCGGGCCATGATTAGTGCGCCAGTAGAGCTGGGCCTGGTCCAGACTGAGATTCGAGGGATGGCGGAGGCAGAAAAAAAGTTTCAGGAGCGGTGAGTGTTCGCGCGCGACCAAATCCTCGGGAATCGGATTGACCTGCGGATATTCGTAGGCAAACCACAGCGGCGAATTCGGCAGGTCGATGAAGCGGGCCTCGTCCTGAACCAGTTCCTCACCGGCTTCGCGTCCCGCGGTGGCGCCGAAGGTCGCGGCAAGAGCGTCGCGATTGGTCCACCATAGTTCGGCGACGCCGTCGTAGGGTTGTTCCATCCTGCCGCGGGCGCCCGCTAACTGATCGTTGATAGGATCTTCGAGCGTGTGGACCTGAACGTAGCGCAGGATGTTGAGGGTCGTCGCATGCCTGGCGACGAGCGGACCATGAATCTCGCGCCAGTAGCGCTGGAATTCGGCGAGCGACATGCCGGGTTTCCGCCTGAGCACAAAGATCAAACGGATCATGTTTGTTCTCCTCGTGAGCCGAACTTGCCCTGGTCAGTTGCGGATGGAATTCCAGCCGAGGTTACCGCGTTTGGGCCGAAGTTACGAGCCGACGGCGGGTGGGCGGACGCTGGTGCCGTTGCGATAGACCAGGTAGTAGATGAGCGGCACCACGATCAGGGTGAAAGCGGTCGAGGCGAAGATGCCGAAGATGAACGCCCACGCCAGCCCCGAAAAGATTGGGTCCAGCGTGATTACGGCGGAACCTAGCATCGCGGCTCCCGCGGTAAGTGCGATGGGGCGCAGCCGGATCGCGCCAGCCTCCAGAATCGCTTCCTCAAGGTTGAGACCAGCCGCGAGGCCATGGTGAATAAAGTCGATCAGGATGATCGAGTTGCGCACTACGATGCCGGCCAGAGCGATCATTCCGATCATCGCCGTCGCCGTGAAGAAAGTGGGATCGGGAAAGCCCGCCACGGGGCGGTTGGTAATCAGGTCGAGCAGGAAGAAGCCCGGCATGATACCAACCAGGGTAAGCGGGATCGCCGCCATGATTATGAGTGGCATGGCGAGAGACTCGGTTTGTGCGACTAGCAGCACGTAGATGAAGAAAAGCGCGGCGCCGAAGGCGAGTCCGAGGTCGCGAAAGACGGTGACCGTGATATTCCATTCACCTTCGCCGCTCCAATCGATCACGTAACCGGGCGGCAGCAGCTTTTGCGTGCGATTCTGAAGCCAGAGGATTTCGTTTACCGGACTGACGCCGGCGGTGTCGGCCGTAACCATCGCGACCGGCCGCAAGTCCTTGCGGTAGATCGGCTGATCCTCGACGGTTCGTTGAATTGTGCCGAGTTCGGCGAGAGGCACCATGCTCCCGTCGAGGCCGCGAAGCTTGAGGGACGTCAACGCATTGAGATCGGAGCGATCGGCACGCGGCATGCGCAGTTCGATCATCAGCGGATCGCGCTCGGTCTCGGTGTGAACCGTGCCGACCGCATCGCCGCCGAGCATCAGGGCGAGAGTCTGCGCGACGTCGGCGGTGCCGATGCCGTGCAGTGCCGACTTTTCACGATCGAGAACGAATTGCAGGCGCGGCTGCCGGGCGACAGAGAAATCGTCGGTATCGACGAGGCCGGAGGTGCGATCGAAGATGCGCCGAAGCTGACTGCCATAGGCGATGAGCTGCGCGTATTCGGCAGCAGGTGGTCCGTAGATCTCGGCGACAACAGTCTCCAATACAGGAGGTCCGGGCGGCATTTCGACGATTTTCACCTTTGCGCCGTGCCTTAGCGCGATCGCCTGGACCAAAGGCCGGATGCGCAGTGCGAGCTCGTGCGAGGACTGGGCGCGCGCGCCTTTTGGCGCGAGATTGATTCTGATGTCGGCCTGCCAGGGGGCGCGCCGCGCGTAGTAGTGACGGACCATTCCGTTGAAATCGAACGGCGAGGTGGTGCCCGTGTAAGACTCGAAGTCGGTAACCTCCGGCACCCGGCCGAGCAGCCGGTCGAAGTCGCGAATCACAGCGTCCGTCGATTCCAGCGGCGTCCCTTCGGGCATGTCGATCACGAATTGCAATTCGTTCTTGTTGTCGAAAGGCAGCATCTTGACCGGGACCAAGCCGAAGACGACGAGCAGAATCGATACCGCGAGGGCGCCGACCATCGCGAGCAGGAAGAGGCGGGCGCGGCGGCGGCTCTCGAGCAGAGGCCGCAGAATTAGCGCATACCAGTGGCGGATCGCTGCTGCCTCTTCGGGCTCGTGGGTGCCGGGTGCCGGCGCGTACTCGCGACGGAGCAGGTGATAGGCGGCCCAGGGCGTGATCGTGAATGCCACCACCAGCGACATCAGCATCGCGAGCGGGACGTTGAACGGCATCGGGCGCATGTACGGCCCCATCATGCCGGTCACGAACAACATCGGGATGAACGAGGCGATAACCGTGAACGTCGCAAGGATCGTCGGGGGCCGTACTTCGTCTACCGCGATAAGGGTGGCCTCGCGCGGCGGATGGGTGCCGAGACGGAAGTGGCGGTGGATATTTTCGACATCTACGATGGGGTCGTCGACCAGCAGACCGAGCGACAGGATAAGCGCAAACAGCGTGACCCGGTTGATGGTGTAACCCGCGACGAGGTTCCCGACCACGGTGATCGCGAGGGTGATCGGAACCGCGATGGCGACGATGAACGCTTCGCGCGGACCGAGCGAAAAGGCCAGCAGGACCACGATGATCGCAACGGCGATCAGCAGCTCCTTGACCAGTTCGTTTACCTTTTCGTTGGCGGTCTCTCCGTAGTTTCGGGTAACGAGGACGTGCACGCTGGAAGGGATCGCAATGCCGGTGAGTGCCTGGACTTTGCCAATGAGTCCCTCGGCCACGGAGACGGCGTTGGTGCCGTGGCGCTTGGCGAACGCGATCGTTACGGCGGGATAGAGCTTGCCGCGGTCCCCGACGGAATCGAGCTCGAGCTGGCCCGGTTCCCGGAACAATTTTTGGCGCGCGGGACCAAAGCCGATCGTGGTGTAGGTCTCGGGTTCGGCGGGGCCGTCGAGGACTCGCGCGACGTCGTGCAGATAGATCGGGTGCCCATTGGGCACGGCTACGACCAGGTTCGAAACGTCGGCCGCGTTGGCGAAAAACGGGCCGCTGTCGAGAACGTACTCGCGATTGTTTTGGGCAAAGCTGCCTGCGCGCAGGTTCACGTCGGCGCCGCGAATAGAGCGGCTCACGTCGAGAGGAGCTAGGCCGTGGCCGGCGAGCAAGCCCGCGTCGAGCAGCACGCGAATCTGGCGCGGGCGTCCGCCAACCACGAAGGAACGCCCGGTATCCGGCACCTCCTGCATCCGATGCAGTAGCTCGTCGGCGACACGGCGCAGAGCAGCGTCGCTTTCCGTCCTGCTCCACAGCGTGACGTTTAGAATGGGCACGTCGTCAATCGCGACGGGTTTGACGATCCATCCGGTTACGCCGGGTGGAACCGCGTCGCGGTTGGACTCGAGCTTGTTGTAAATCTGGACGAGACTCTTGATAAGGTCATAGCCGACGCGAAAGCGCACGGTCACCATCGCCATGCCAGGGCGCGAGACGGAATAGATGTGCTCGACGCCCTCCATTTCCCACAGGCGTTTCTCGAGGTTGATAGTGACCAGATTCTCCACTTCCGCGGCGCTGGCACCGGGCATCTGGATGATGATGTCGGCGAGCGGTACCGAGATTTGAGGGTCCTCTTCACGGGGCGTGACCCAGAGCGCGACCGCGCCGGCGGCGAGAGAGGCCAGCAGCAGCAACATTGAGAGGTTCGAGCCCAGGAACAGATCGACGATACGTGCGGTCAGCCCGAGCTTTTCCGTGCCGCCTTCGTTCATCGGAGCGCCCGTGCGCGGTGTTCGCGGATCATCGGCCCTGCGCCGCGGGGTGATCGAGGAGCACGCGATCGCCTGCGCGAAGCCCCGCCAGGACCTCGACCCGCCGATCGAGCCTGCGTCCGAGCGAAACCATCCGGGTCTCGACCTTGCCGTCCGAGACGATGCGGGCAGTCTCGAGCTGCCCGACTTCCTGGATCGCGTCGCGCGGAACGGTCAGGACCGTCTCGGCTCCGGCGGTAAACGATGCGCGTGCAAACATTCCGGGCTGGAGCCGCTGACCGCTGGGCAGCGGGGCGCGAATCAGGAAGATCCTGCTCGAGGGATCCGAAGCAGGCACGATCTCGTTCACTTGCGTGTGATAACTGACGCCGTTCCCCGCAACGGTAACATCCAGGAGCGTCCCGAGTTCGATGTAGCGGGCGAGATCCTCGGGCACTTCGAGTTGCACGCGAAGCGCGTTTTCGTCGTAGAGGCGGACGAGCGGCTTGCCGGGCATCGCCAGGTCGCCGGGCTCGGTCAGGCGTTCGACCACCACTCCGGCAACGGGCGAGCGGACGGTCGCATACTCGAGTCCCGCCTGCGCGGCGGCGAGGGCGGCTCTTGCCTGCGCGACCCGCCCTGCTGCGTCGCTGTAAGCCGCTTCCGCCGCGTCGTGCTCGTGCGCCGTTACCGACCCGCGCGCGAAGAGCGCGGAGAAGCGCTGCTTGTCCGCCGCAGCGCGATCGAGATCGCCCTGCGCGGCGGTCAATTGTCCGTGAGCCTGCGCGACCTGCGCTCTCAGATCGGAAGCGTCGAGCGTGACCAGGATTTGGTCGCGGCTGACGCGATCACCGGCGTGCACCCTGACTTCGGTGACGCGCGCGGAGACGCGGCTCGCAGCCTCGACCGGAACGCGCGATTGAACCGAGCCGATTACCTCGCGACGGACGGGGAGTTTCTCGCTGAGCACTGTCGCGACCGGCTGATTCGGGATTTGCTCGGCTCTCTCGTCGAGCAGGCCGGGCCTGATCCTGCCGCCCCAGATCGCACGGACCACGAGCCAGGCCACGACGAGGCCCGCTGCCGCCGTAACTATCGCGAAGAATCCCGGACGCTCGCGGCGAAATTCGGTTAGCCGGCCTGCCACGACGTCACTTCCCCGACGACTGCTGCGGCTCGGTGCCGGTTGAGAGGTTGAGCGCCGCGCGATCGACCGCGACGTTGACGCGCGACACGACAAGGCGAAGGTCGGTCTCCTCGCGCGCGCTTTGCGCGTCGAGCACGCTGACGTTGGTGGCGAGTCCGGAACCGTAGCGATCCTCCAGCGTCTTCAGTGCGTTATCGGCGTATGCGGTGTCGCGTTGCGCGACTTCGAGGCTCTGCTGGGCGGCGACCAGGTTCCGATATGCCGTCTCGACCTCGAGCGCGACCGCATGGCGCAGGTCGTCCGCGAGCACCTGGGCGCGTGATCGGTCGGCGTGCGCCGCGCTGAGCTTTGATTGCGTGGCCAGCCCGTCGAAAAGATTGAGCCGGCCGGTGACGACGAGAGCTCCATTGTTGCCCGCGCGGATCAGACGCTCAGAATCGTTCTCGTAAACGCCGGCTATCTCGACGGTCGGCAAATAATCGGCGCGCGCGATGGCGACCGCCTGATCCGCTTGCTGCACACGCGAGTCGGCGATCTTTATTTCGGGACGGTCGGCGACTGCCCGCAGAATCAGAGGCCCGAGCTGACCCGGAGGCGAGGTCGGGGCTTCGAGCTCCGCGGGTTTTTCAAGCGGCGCGAGTGGTTGGTCTTCGGCGCCGAGCGCATGTGCGAGAGTCGCCCAAGCGACGCTGAGCAGACTTTCAGCCTGGATTCGTTGTTGTTCGAGCATGCCCACGAGAACGTCGGTTCTGAGCACGTCGGAATTGACGGCCATTCCGTGTCGATAAAGGTCGTCGGCCTGCGCGAGATGGGCGCGCGCGGCAGCAAGCGCACGATCGACCACGGCGACCTGTTGCTCCGCGAGCACGGCGGCGTAGTAATCGCGGATTACCTCGAACTCGACCTTCTGCCTCGTTTGCACGACCTGCCATCGCTCGGCGTCCGCCGCGAAGCCGGCGGCGCGATAGGCTGCCATCAGCCGGCCGCCGGTGAAAAGCGGAAACGAAAGCCGCGCCTGGCTTTGGAAATTGGACAGGAAGTCCGGATGGTTGAGCTGGCTCAGCGCGAAATCGGCCTGGGTGAATTCCTGCTGCAGCAGCCGTGACGAGAAGACCTGAACGGGACTGTCCGTGTAAGAGAAATTCTCGTCTGCGTCGAGCCGCGGAAGCATCGCGCCGCGAGCCACTCCGATTTGGGCGTCGGCGGCCTCTCTCGCGAAGCCGGCGGCCTTGAGCACGCGATTGCCGCTGAGCGCCATCGCGAGCGCCTGATCGAGCGAGATTCGCCTCGGCGTGGAAGGAGGATCCGCCGCGCCCGCAACCGCGCAGATCACTCCGAGCATGAACAGGGTTAAGACCGGCCGCCGCATCGCTCGAATCAGGGCCGCGCACGCAGCGCGTCGATGGCGAAATGCGCGCGGGAGCCGGGATGGATCAACCACCGCTGTGACATCGGGCAAAGGCCTCCTCTGCGGGCCATCCGCAACAGTTGCGCCAACTCTTTCGCGGCGCGAATAGGGGCGTAGTCTTCGGCCGTGTAGCGATCCGAACCATTCGCGCCTGTAGCCTTCGGATGCACGGCTGAGTGCGGGAAATCTGAACACCGAGAGGTCGCTGCCATAAAATCCGTTTCTCGCTCGGTTCCCTGCTCTTGACTCTTAATGATTCGAGGTTGCACTATATCGAAACAGTGAAACAATGAAAATGGACCGGCGCATTTTCGCTCTGCAAGCCGAGATTTGCCGCGCGCTCGCGCATCCGGTGCGGCTGGAGGTATTGCACCTGTTGGGAGGCAGCAGGGTCTCCTTTGGCGATCTGCTCGAGCGCACCGAGATCACCAAGACCAAGTTGTCGCAACACCTGGCCGTGCTACGGCACGCCCGGATCGTTACTGCCATGCGCGACGGCGGGCGCATCTACTATCGGCTGACGTACCCCGAGATCGAAACGGCGTGCGAGGCCGTTACCCAAGTCCTCGCTCAACACCTCGCCGAAACTCAGAACGAAACCAGTGTCCTGCTTCGCCGTGTCAGCGGCGCGCGCAGGCGCTGAACGGAAGGAGGCCAGCCATGCCGGAGACGGTGACAGCACCGAATAGAACGCTCGACACGAAAGGCGCACTCTGTCCGGCGCCCGTGGTCCAGACCAGCAAGGCAATTAAAGAGATCGAGGTCGGCCAGATCCTGGAAGTGCTGGCGACCGACGCCGCCTCGAAGCCGGATTTCGCGGCGTGGTCGAAGATGACGGGCCACAAGCTGCTTTCCGCCGAGGAGCAGGCGGGACCGCCGAAAGTGTTCCGTTTCCTGATCCAAAGAACGAGGTGACAAACATGGCACCGAGGCGGGAAGGTTCCGCAGCGAACGAGGCCATCGAAGCGGTCGAAACGCCCGCGCCGGCGGCGAAGCGGCTGGTGATCGTTCTGACGAAGGCCACGCTCGACGAAGCGTATCCGGCCTTCATCCTTGCGACTACCGGTGCGGCGACCGGGATGGAGGTCGACATCTACTTCACCTTCTGGGGCATGAAGCTGCTCGACAAGCGAACCCACAAAAAGGTGCAGATCTCGCCTCTGGGCAATCCGGCGATGGGCATGCCGAACATCCTGGCAGTGCTGCCGGGCGCGACCGCGCTGGTCACGGCGATGATGAAGCGGAAGATCAAGAGGTATTGGCCCACGATCCCCGACATGATGAAGCAGGCGACCGAACTGGGTGTGCGGATGCACGCCTGTTCACCAACGATGGGCTTGATGGGTCTGAGCGAAAAGGACCTCATCGAAGGCGTGGACATCTGCGGCGCCTCGTCGTTCCTTAGCTGGGCCGCGGACAACGCCGTAACGATCTTCATCTGAGGATTCGGGAACGATCCTCTCGTCAACGCGGAAGGATAGTTCCGAATCCGGCTCCGGCGGAAGCCTCCCCGATCGGCCAGCTTATGGATGAGCCGCCGCCTCGCGATAGTTAAGTCGGGATCAGCCTCGATGGGCTCTTCAATCACGGCAACGTCGCCTTGTGAGGGTGGCTATCACTTGGAGACGGCATGAACAGACGCGGCCTGATATACCGGATGAGTGTGGTCTTGGTCCTGATTGCTGCGGTCGCATGGCTTGCGCTGCATCGCGAGTTTTTCCAGATACCCGTGCTGGAGCAGGGACTACGCCGCTTCGGGAAGTTGGCTCCGATGCTTTTTGTGGTGCTCTATGCGCTGTCCGCGATCCTGTTCGTTCCCGGGTCGGTGCTCACGGTGGCCGGCGGTGCTCTGTTTGGTCCGGTTTGGGGAACGCTGTGGAACCTGACCGGCGCAACTTTGGGTGCCACACTCGCCTTTGTGATTGCCCGCTACGTCGCATCGGATTGGGTCTCGAGACGGTCGGGCGAAAGACTGGAGCGGTTGATACGAGGAGTGGAGGAGGAAGGATGGCGCTTCGTGGCATTCGTCAGGCTCGTCCCGCTCTTTCCCTTCAACCTTGTGAATTACGCCTTCGGGCTGACACGAATCCGGCTTCGAGAGTATGTGCTCGCCTCTTTTGTGTGCATGGCGCCAGGTGCGATCGCTTATACCTATCTTGGTTATGCGGGCCGGCAGACCGCTGCCGGAAGCGCGGGCGCGATCCGCAATGGGTTTATCGCGCTGGGTTTGCTCGCGGCTGTCGCATTCCTGCCGCGACTGGTACGCCGGCTGAGAGCACAGCGCGACTTCCATCGAGACGGCGGAGCTCAAGCGCCAGCCTGAGCCGGCGGGCTAAACCGTGGTGCTTGCCGACCATATCCAAAACAGGAGAGGCGTTGATGAGACGCAAGTAGCGGAGACAGCAACCGTTCGGTGACCGTCCCACTGCAGTTCCAGACTAGAGTTGGCGGAAGCGTGTGCCTGGTGCCGGCGGATTTTCGGGCGGACCGGCGAAACACTGCGCGATCGCCATCCAGGTCGTTGCAGTTTCGCCGGCGACCTTCAGAGAGGTGTCCGCGATGTTCCGAGTCTGCGCGACGACCTGGCAAAACTCGACGCCTGCACCCTCGATGAGGTTGTCCGAATCGCCGTTCGGCCATTGCCAGAGCGAGCCCGACGGCGCGGTCAGACGGACATTTGGCCGCGGGCCGGGTGGCTTCATGCCGCGATTTGCGAACGTCCAGCCGAAGGTGTTGATCCCTATGATTGCGATGTTTTTGATGCGATCAGTGTCGACGCGGGTCTCGCCAAAAAGATCATAGAGAGCCTGGCCGTGCGCCCAAGTCTCCATCAGGCGCGCTGAGATGCTCGAGAGTACGCTCATGTCCGGCCCAAACCATTTCACGCGCTGCTTCGGTTCGGCAACGACAAAGCGGTCAGCCATCTCGTGTGAGAAATCACGCCAGCGGAGAAGCAGATCGCGCCCTGTGATTCCTCCGAGCCAGGCGTGAGTGGCGTCGAGGTGGCGGGCGGCGCCTGATTGGGCGAGGCCGCGAGCAAAGGCAACGAATTCGTCGCCGCCCTTCAACGAAAGATCGGCCGCATAGTTGCCCATATGAAGGTGGGCGATGATGTCGTTCGGGGTCCAGCGCTTGAACTGGGTTTCACGCCCCCAATCGGAGTCATCGAGAGTATCGAGAAGGGTAAAGAGAGCGTCGCTTTCATCCCGAAAATCCAGCGCTTGATCGAGCATGGGCGCATCGTAGCTACAACACGCCGGCAACCTCAACCTTTATAGAGTCGCCTCCGGCAGGAGCCGATTCAGACTTCCGCAATTACCTGTTGAACGGCTCGATCAGTTCGAGAAACGTCCCGTCAGGATCCTTGAAGCAAAAGAATTTGGCTCCTGCCTTGTTGGCGAACCGGATCGTCACCGGTTCCGACACCATTTCGACGCCGTTCGCCTTGAGACGCGTGTATTCCTCCTCGAGATTCTTGGTGAAGAGAGCGATGCGGGCTACTCCTGTATGGTAAAGATGAGGATAGGGTGCACCCTCGGTCTGAGGTTGCTTCCATTCGATGAGATCAATCCGGGTAGCGCGCGGGTCATCGCTCAGGGCGAGCAACGCGGCTCGTGCGCGGCTGTCGGGAATATTTAATCCTTTGTCGTTTCCTCTGTTGGGGCCCTCGCCGATATCCAGGACGACTTTGAAACCCAGCATCTTGTAGAATTCGAGCGACCGCTCGAAATTCTTAACATTTATGTTCACGTGGAAGACTGACTTTATCATTCGACCTTCCTCCCAATCGAATCGGCCACTGTAGCGAACTGGCCGGAACTTTGCCTTTCCGTATACCCTTACGACATCAAATCTTCTCAGACCTCGAGCCCAGCTGGGTGGGCTTATTGCGCCATGTAGCCACCGTCCACGGGCATCGGCAGACCCGTCACGTAAGATGCGCGGTCGGAGCATAGCCATGCCACGGCCTCGCCGACTTCTTCGGGTTGTCCCAGACGCTTCATCGGCTCCGACCTGGCATACCTCTGCTCGATATCCGGACGTTTCTCAAAGGCGCTCATCAGCATCGGAGTGTAGATCGGAGCGGGACAGACCGCGTTTATCCTGATGCCGTGCCGGCCATATTCGAGCGCAGCGGCCTTCGTCAATCCCGCCACTCCGTGCTTAGCGGCGGTGTAGGCTGGTACGCGAATGGCGCCCGTCAGTCCCATAATCGAGGAGGTGTTGACGATCGATCCTCGGCCTTGCTTGAGCATCTGGGTGATCTCCGCCTTCATGCAAAGCCACACCCCTGTCAGATTGATCGCGATCACGTGGTTCCATTCCTCTTCGCTCTATTCGTGCGTCAGCTTGCCCGCTCCTCCGATTCCGGCGTTGTTGAATGCGCAGTCAAGGCGGCCGAAGGTTTCCACCGCTTTCGCCACAACTGTTTCCACGTCCCGAGACTTGGACACGTCGGTTTTGACGAAGATTGCCTTCGCTCCGGCATCTTCCACCATGCGCAGCGTCTCTTGCCCCCCATCTCCGCCACGTCCGCGAGCACGAGTCGTGCACCCTCTCGCGCGAAGATCCTGGACGTGGCGCGGCCAATACCCGAGCCGGCCCCGGTGATCAATGCAATTTTCTCGTCCAATATTCCCGGCATGGTTTAGTACCTCCATTGCTGCGGACTGCGTCCCGCATGATAGCTTCAAGTCGGGTCCGAAAGACAAATCGGCGGAGCGTTTCCTGCCGGCGCTTGCCGATCCAAGCGCGTAGAGTTAGAGACCCCGGGTCTTGACCTGCTAACCTTTCGAGCCGCTGACCGCCAGCCGAGCGATCGCTTCCGGATTGTGATCCGTTTTGGGCCGCCGCACAGGACCTCGATATGTCGCTCTCGTTGCACATTTTAACGGGGGCCAAGGGCACCGCGGGTCACGCCAGTACGGTACTGAATCCCAATATGACGGGTGTCGAGTTCATGACGGGAGTGAT
>DASPQS010000271.1:0-20588 GCA_035624865.1 Binataceae bacterium (SeqCode)
GTGAACTTCATCGAGGGGGCTAAACTCTTGAGAAGCTACTTCTTCTTGGTCTTCTTGGTCGCTTTCTTCTTCATTGTGCTCTTAAGCCTGGGTTTGGATTTCGATTTGGCAGCCGCCTTACCGGGCTTCCTCTTAACTGGCATACGCACCTCCTCTAGGGTCCGCTGCTGTGGGCTGAGCTTGAAAAACTTTTGCCCTTAGTGCCGCAGTATAGAAATGCGTTATGTTCGAATCAAGACTTTATGCGATTCTGATAGAAAGAAATTTTAAAGTGAGCGAGAAGCAGGTCTTTGCTCGCGTTTCGGAAATTAAAATGGCGTTCATGCATAAGCTCGCTTGAATTCCGCGCGATGCGTCCTTTACGATTCCCGATGGTGACCAGGTTAAGTTTCTATCTGCGCCGTCAGTGGCTCAGCCTCATCCTCACGGCGATCCTCGCTGCGCTAGTGCTCAACTGCGTGTACGGTCCGATGGGTCCGCGCGATCTCATTGCTTTGCGCCACCACCGCCTGCAATTGACCATTGTTCGCGACCAGATGTTCGCGGATCACGGACAACTTAAGCATCGCATAAAGGAACTTCGCTCTGACGACGCTTTTCTTCAGCGCCTTATCCGGCAGGAACTCGGTTACGCTCACGCGGACGACTTTGTCTATCGCTTCCCCGATCACAAGACGGACACGGGTCGCTAGAAAAGCCCTCGTCGAATCAGTCCGTATTCACGCGCTGCTCTCTCCAGGTTTTCGCGAAAGTCCGGGTGAGCCAGAGAAATCAGAGCGCGCGCCCGCTCAGGTACCGATTTCCCCTTGAGATTCGCAATCCCGTACTCTGTAACGACGTACATCACGTCCGTACGCGGCGTGGTAACGATATTCGAATCTGCTATACGCGCCACGATGCGGCTTTCATGGCGTCCTGCACGTTCATAAGTCGAGGACAGGCACAAAAAAGCCTTACCGCCGCGCGAAGCATACGCCCCGCGCATGAACTGCAACTGTCCGCCGGTACCGCTGATCTGGCGCAGACCAGCGGACTCGGCGCAGGCCTGTCCGGTCAGATCGATTTGCGCCGCGTTGCAGATAGCGACCACGTTGTCGTTCTGCATGATCCGATGCGGCAGATTCGTGTAGTCAACGGGACCGGCGAAGCAAGCTGGATTATGGTCTAGAAACCGGTAAAGGGAGCTCGATCCAGCGGCGAAACAGTAGGTCATCTTGAAGCGATCGAGGGCCTTGTGCGTGCCAGTTACTTTCCCTGCTTCATAAAGACTCACCAGCGAATCAACGAACATCTCGGTATGCACGCCAAGGTCCTTGACAGGAGACTCGGCCAACAATTCGCACACCGCATTGGGCATCGCACCAATGCCAATTTGCAGACACGACCGGTCTTCGATTTCGTCGGCGATAAGCTGCGCGATCTTACGTTCGATCGGCCCGGCGGGTGCATTCTTGAGCTCGGGCATCGATCCGTTTTCTGCGTCAACCACGTGATCGACTTCGTCGATATGGATCCCGTTTTCGACGCCGTACACGTAGGGCATGCTCGCATCGGCTTCGACGATCACGGTGCGTGCCTTCTCGGTGAGCGCCTTGTGATAGGTCACCGACCCGCCAAAATTGAAGAATCCGTGCGAATCCATCGGCGCGGTCTTGAGCACCGCAACATCCACATCGACGAAGCGGCGATAATAGTCGGGCGCCTCACCGAAGTTCATCGGGATGTGATGGCAGCGACCGCGGTCGTGCATCCTGCGTTCCAGTCCCGAAAAGTACCAGGACAAGTATTCGATATGCTCTGCCGCCGGATCGGCTTCGACCGCAGCGCGCGGCCTCAGTGCCAGACACCCGCGCAGAGCGACGCCGCTAAGCTGCTTGATTCGCGCGGCGAGTGCCTGATCAAACAGGTCCGGCTGCCCCACGCCAAAGCCGTAGTCAACCCAATCGCCCGACTTTACCAGTGCCGCGGCCTGCTCCGCCGACACGGTCTTGCGTTTGAGGTCTGAAGCGAACGAAGATGTCATCCTCGGTCTCCCGCTTGAAATGCAACCCGCACAGGCTTGTGCGCGATTCGCAACTACCGCCCGCCATCGCTTGACTGCGACGCTTGCATAAGATTTGTTTCATCGCGCGATTCGAATCAATGCCGAGCGTGAAATCCCTCGAACAGGCGCCGTCAAACAAACCGCAACGCGCGCCTCTATTTGTGCTTTTTCTCACAGTCTTTGTCGACCTGCTGGGATTCGGCATCGTTATCCCTTTTCTTCCGATCTACGCGCAGCGACTCAATGTCGGTGCGGCAAGCGTCGGGCTCATCTTGTCCGCATACTCGTTGATGCAGTTTGTGTGTGCGCCGATCCTTGGCCGTATTTCGGACCGGGTCGGTCGCCGCCCTGTCATTATGCTCGGCCTACTAGGGTCATCGCTCAGCTACGTGATCTACGGGTTCGCGGACTCTTTCTCAGGCCTGCTGGTGTCGCGTGCGGTCCACGGCGCATGCGCGGCGACAATCTCGACCGCTATGGCCTACGTGGCCGACACTACCGGGGAGACCGAACGCGCGCACGGGATGGGAATGATCGGCGCCGCGTTTGGCCTGGGGTTCGTGCTCGGCCCGGCCCTTGGCGGACTCCTTGGTCATTCTAGTTTACGGACCCCGGTTTTCGCAGCGGCTGCACTGACGTTCGCAAATTTGATCTTTGCGGCGATGGCGCTACCCGAATCGCATCCGATTAGCACACGTAGCCATCTGCAATGGAGCGGTTTGCTCAAGCCCGCCTCGATCCTGCCTTATCAGTTGACGCGTCATCGCCTGTCGCCACTGTTCTGGGTCGCATTTCTCGGAACCTTTGCGATGGCCGGGTTCGAGACCACGTTTGCGCTGATGGCGCGGCAGCTTCATGGGTACGGCGCTTACGGCGTTGGTGGTTTGCTTGCGTTCGCCGGAATCGTCCAGGCCTTCACGCAAGGCTACCTCATCCGCAAATGCGTCCCTCGCTCGGGTGAACTCAATCTCATCCGCGGCGGTTTGATCGCATTCGCGTTTGGCATGGCACCGATGGCCAGTTTCGTGTCGCCCGTGATGCTGCTCGTGACTCTCGCGTTGCTCTCACTTGGCTACGGGTTTGTCAGTCCTTCTGTCGCAAGCCTGATTTCCAAATGCAGCGAGGGACATCAGCAGGGGGAGGTGCTCGGGCTCAATCAATCCGCGCTCGCGCTCGCCCGCATCTGCGGTCCAATCGCGGGCGGGGTCGTCTATCAGCGTCTCGGAGCGCCTGCGGCTTATTTCGGCGGCGGACTCGTCGCGATCATTGCTCTGCTGCCGACACTTGGCATCGAGCCGGCGCCTGAAGCGCCAAAGGGGAGACCATCACGTTAAGCCTGGTACTTGTCCTTCACATCTTTGGTGTAATCACTTGGCTCGGAAGTCTTCTGCTCATCACCTCGCTGATGACGCTGGTACCGGACGAGGTGGGTGCCGCAAGAGAGCGCATGATTTTCGCCGCGCGGCGCCTGTTTCTTCTTAGCGCCAACGTCGGGGCGGCTGTCGCAATTATCTTTGGCCTATTCGAGTTGATTGCCCGGCCAGGCCTGCTCCAGGCAGGCTGGATGCATGTGAAAATTCTGCTCGTGCTCGTACTGCTCGCGATCCATGTCAGGCTCTTCATGCGCATCAACGCGGCCGAGAACGACCCAGGCGCGGCCACGCGCCGGGAGTTTTCGATTCTTCACGGAATCGTCAGCCTGATCCTGCTGGCGATTCTCTACTTGGTCATTGCCCGGCCCTTTTGAACTGCGGCACTGACCCCATGCTCGAGCAGGGGGACCAAGCGCCCGATTCCGACAGGATCTACGCGCCATTGTAGGCGCGATCGGCTGCGACGAGCGCCGCGCCGCGCGCCATTTCCACCCCCATTGCGGTCAGGATCGTCTCGAGCGCGTTCAGAACCAGCATCACGTTCTCGCGTCGCGATGATTCCCCCATCAGCCCGATCCGCCACACCTTGCCCTTGAACGCTCCGAGACCGGCGCCAACCTCGATATTGAAGATGCGCAGCAGTTCGCTTCGCACTTTGGCGTCATCGATCCCGTTGGGCACTCGCACCGCCGTCAGTTGCGGCAGCCGATACCCCTCCTGTGCGCCGAGTTCGAGGCCCATCGCAACGAGTCCGGCCTTGAGCGCGCGCGAGTTGGCTTGATGACGCTGGAAACGCGCCTCCAGCCCTTCTTCGTTGATAATCCGCAGCGCCTCGTAAAGCGCGTAGTTCATCGTGATCGGCGCAGTATGGTGATAAAGGCGCTCAGCGCCCCAATAACGCTCGATCATCGCAAGATCGAAATACCACGAGCGGCACTTTTGCCGTCGATTCCGCACGGCCTGCCTCGCACGCTCGCTGAACGTAATAGGCGCTAGCCCCGGCGGCGCCCCGATTCCCTTCTGCGTACAACTGTAGCAGGCGTCAACCTGCCAGCGGTCGATCTCGACCGGTACGCATCCGAGCGACGTCACCGCGTCCATGACCATGAGCGCGCCGTAACGATGCGCCATCGCGCCCAGTTCCTCCACGGGCTGATAAGCGCCGGTCGACGTTTCTGCGTGGACGACCGCGAGCAGCTTGGGTTTGCTGGCCGCCTTGAGTGCCGCCTCGAGGCGTTCGGGCTCGACGATGCGGCCCCATTCGGATTCCACACGATGCACCCGTGCGCCAAGCCGCCCGACCGCGTCGCAGACCCGCTCGCCGAAGACGCCGTTGACGCCAACCACCACTTCGTCGCCGTCCTCGACCAGGTTGGTAATCGCGGTCTCCATCCCGGCTGATCCCGTGCCCGAAACCGGAAAAGTAATCTCGTTCTCCGTCTGGAAAACCAACCGCAGGAGCTTCTTGATGTCCTCCATCACGCGCACGAAATCGGGATCGAGATGCCCCACCACGGGCGACAGCATCGCCTTCATCACGCGCGGGTGGATATTGGACGGACCCGGCCCCAACAGAACACGAGCCGCCGGCTGTAACTCTGGAAACGAAATCGCCAAATTAAAACCCCTCTTCCCGCGGGCTGCACCGTTTGTTGCGCACGCGTTCGGCGGATTGGCCGCCGCCGCGTATTATTAACCGGCGGGACGCTGACGGCAAAGCGCGCTTTTCCCGGATCCGCTCTTTTGCATGCTATAGTTCCCAGGATGGAGTCCCATGCGCACAAATCGCTGGATTCGCGCGTGCTTGGCGAATTGCGCGCAATTCTCGGCGACGACGGCATTATCTCCCGCGCAACCGAGCTCAAAGTCTACGAATGCGACGGCTGGACAATCGAGAAGAACGCCCCCGAAGTGCTGCTGCGCCCGCGTACGACTGCGGAAATCAGCGACATTCTGAAACTGCTCAACCGCCATGGCGTGGCTTTCGTCCCGCGCGGCGCCGGCACCGGTCTTTCCGGGGGATGCCTGCCGGCCGGGGCGCCCGTAATGATCTGTACGTCGCGGATGAACCGCATTCTCGCGATCGACACCGCCAATCGCCGCGTCGAGGTCGAAAGCGGCGTCGTTAATCTCAACGTCAGCAATGCAGTCAAAGCGCATGGCCTTTTTTACGCGCCAGACCCCTCCTCCCAGGTCGCTTGCACCATCGGCGGCAACATCGCGGAGAATTCCGGCGGACCGCACACGCTCAAGTATGGCGTCACCACCAACCATGTGCTCGGCCTCGAGATCGTGTTGCCGGACGGCACGATCGCTGAGCTCGGCGGTCCCGCCGAGGAACGATGTGGCTACGACCTCGTCGGCGCGATTGTCGGTGCCGAGGGTACCGCGGGCATTGTCACTCGCGCGACACTGAGGCTGGTGCGCGAACCCGAAGCTCATCGCACCATGCTCGCGATTTTCACCGACGTCGACGACGCAACACGCGCCGTTTCGGCGATAATCGCTGCCGGGATTATTCCGGGCGCGATCGAAATGATGGACCAACTCGTCATCCGCGCGGTCGAGGCCGCGTTCCACGCAGGCTTTCCCGAAGATGCGGGCGCGGTCCTGATTGTGGAACTCGATGGGCTCGCCGCCGCGATGGATGAACACGCGCGGCGAGTCACTGAACTGGTACGGGCCGCCGGGGCTCGCGAAGTCCGCCTCGCACGCGACGAAAACGAGCGCGCAACTCTGTGGAAGGCGCGCAAGCGCGCCTTCGGCGCCGCCGGCCGTCTCGCCCCCAACTACGCGACCCAGGATGGCGTTGTCCCGCGGACTCGCCTCCCTGATATTCTGCGCGCGATTTCCGCGATTAGCCGCCGCCACAACTTGCAGATCGGCAACGTCTTTCACGCCGGTGACGGCAACATCCATCCCATCGTGCTTTACGACGAACGCGACCCTTCGCAGGTGCGCCGCGCGATCGATGCTGGCCGCGAGATCCTCATGGCTTGCGTCGAAATGGGTGGCAGTCTGACCGGCGAGCATGGAATTGGCGCGGAGAAAATGGCCGAGATGCCGCTTATTTTCTCGCCCGACGACCTGCTCGTGATGAGCGAGTTGCGCCGCGTATTCGATCCCGGCGAGCGGTCCAATCCCAACAAAGTCATCCCTCGTCCGGGCGGATGCGTCGAAGTCGCGATGCCGCGTCGCCAGGCTGCGCTCTGAAAGAGTGCACGCGTGCGCTTATGAGCGGCCCAATTGACACTTCCACGCTTGCCCGCGAGATCGGCGCCCTGCTTGGCGCGGACCGTCTGCGGGTGCCGCAATCCAACGAGCTCCGCGCCGCGCGCCTGATCGTCGAACCCGCAAGCGCCGCGGAAATTGGGGACCTCGTGCGCAAGTGCGAAGCCGATCGAATTGCTATGGCTCCCATGGGCGCCGCGCGCACGCTCGCCCAAATCCGTCCTTCTCCGGTCGACTTGGGCTTATCGCTTGCGAAGATGGACCGCGTCGTTGCCTATGAGCCTGACGACATGACGGTGGTCGCCGAAGCCGGCTTGACCCTCGGCGCGCTCAATCGCCAACTGGCGGAGCACGGCCAGCACCTGCCCGCCGATCCGGCCTATCCCTTCATGACTACATTGGGAGCGCTGGTCGCCGCAGCGACGGCCGGACCGCTTCGCCTGAACGACGGCACCGTGCGCGACCTCCTGATCGGAATACGCTTCGCTGGTCACGGTGGACGGATCATTCATGGCGGTGGCCGCGTAGTCAAAAACGTCGCCGGCTATGACTTGATGAAGGTGATGACCGGTTCGTTCGGCACCCTTGGTGTAATTACCGAAGTGACCTTCAAAGTACGCCCGATCCCTCACAACTACACCTTGATGCTTGCCTCGTTCGAGCACGCGGTCGACGCCTTCGAGGCTGCACGCAGGGCCGACGGGGCCGCGCCCCTCCTTCATTTGGAGGTCATCAGCCCATCCTTCAGCGCTGGCTTCGAAGCTCGGGAGCGATTCTGCGTATTTGCGGGCTTTGGCGGCAGTCGCAGCGAAGCCGACGCGCAACATGCCCGACTGGCTGAAGCACTCGGAGCCAACGCCAGGGTACTCGCCGGATCGGACGCCGCTGCCACTTACGAACGCCTGCGCGATCTCGATTACCCCGACGCTGCCATCGTCGCGCAAATCGCCGTGCTGCCCGCCGAACTGGCACGATGCCTTGATGCATGCGGCGCGGAATTCCGCGCGCATGCCGCAAGCGGTGTCGCGCAGCTCTTCCTCGGCCCTCAAAGCAACGCCGGCGAAATACGCACCGCCGTGACGCGATGGCGCGAAATCGCCCACGGGGCACGCGGCAATCTCCGTCTCCTCGCGCTACGGTCCGACGATCGCGCCGGCTTCGATTTTTTCGATCTACCTCCGCCAGCCGCGCTCGCGCTGATGAGCCGTCTGAAATCCACCTTCGACCCGCAGGCCATCTTCAATCCAGGATGCTTCGTCGGGGGTCTTTGACGGATCGCGATGGCCACTACACCCCACTTCCCTTCTGTTCAGCGCGATCTCACCGCGCCATCTCGCAACGATCGTGAAACACGACCCGCACAGCCGTTGCGGGACGTCGTCGACTACGAACTGCTCTTTGATTGCGTCCATTGCGGGCTTTGCCTCGAGGCATGTCCGACCTACGCGCTGACGCGCGCCGAAACCGACTCGCCGCGCGGCCGCATCTATCTGATGAAGGCTCTGGCCGAAGGCCGCCTCGAACTCGACGCCGACGCGGTGCGCCATCTCGACTTGTGCCTGGAATGCCGCGGATGCGAGACCGCGTGCCCGTCGGGTGTCCGCTATGGCAGGTTGATCGAAAAAGCGCGCGCTTACGTCGAATCCAACTGGCGCCGCCCCCTTATCGATCGCCTGCGCAATCGGGCGATCGCCGCAATCTTTCCCTATCCCACCCGCCTCAAAATATTGCTGTCGCCCCTCATGCTGCTCGAACGCGCAGGACTGAGACCGCTGCTGCATCGGCTCTCACCCGGTGTGATCCGCGAATGGCTCGATCTTCTGCCGCCACTCGATACCAGCCACGCGCCAAAATTTCCGGCGCTCGCGCTTCCGGCGGCAAAGACCGGCACGCCGATGCGAACCGCGGTGGTTCATCACGGATGCGTCGCACAGGTGCTGACCGAGTCTGAGAATGCCAACAGCGAGCGCGCGCTCGAAGCCGCCGGCTACCGCATCGCAAAAATCGGGCGCAGCGAATGCTGCGGTGCGCTCGACCTGCATAACGGCAACACCGCGCGGGCGCTGGATTTCGCGCGCGCCAACGTGCGTGCGCTGACAGCGGCCGGCGCCGGCGCCATCGTTTCGGCCGCTTCCGGATGCTCCGCCGTTATCGCCGGCTATGGTGAATTGCTCAAGGACGATCCGGACTTCGCCGCCGCTGCCCGCGAGGTTTCATCACGCGTCGCCGACCTGAGTTCGCTGATTCTTGCCGCCAACAATCCCTTCACACGCGAATTCCGCGCCACCGTCGCCTACCACGACTCGTGTCATCTCGTGCATGGGCTCGGTGTGCGGGAACCACCGCGACAGTTGTTGCGTTCGATTCCGGGCGTCAGCTTGGTCGAATTGGCGGAGTCGGACCTCTGCTGCGGTTCGGCCGGCAGCTACAACCTGACCGAACCCGCGATGGCGCGCGAACTGGCGCGGCGCAAGGCCGACAACGTCCTCGTGACCGGCGCCGATTATCTCGTGCTGTCGAACCCGGGATGCGAATTTCAGATCGCCGCCGAATTGCGGCGTCGTGGGGCAAAGACCCGGGTGATCCATCTCGCGGATTTTCTGGCGCTCGCGGCCGGCGCCTCGCCTCGCGCATAATCGCGCAACGCAGCCTGCCCCCGGCCTACGCGACGTGACCCGTATGCTTCAAATACTCCGCCACTAGCACCGCGCCGCGCCCCGCGCCCATCGCCGCGTTATGGCTCACCAGCAGGTATTTGATCCCGTTGGCGATAACCTCGTCCGCCCGTACCCGCCCGACCGAAGTTGTCATTCCCCGCTCGGCATCGCGATCCAGCCGCGGCTGCGGTCGCATCGGATTCCGATGCACCGTGATCATGTGGCGCGGCGAGTTGGGCAGGCCGATCGCAGTAAAATCGCGTCCGTAGTCCTCGAATGCCGCCATCGCTTCCTCGGGCGACGCCGCCCGCTTGAGTCCCACCGTCACCGCTTCGGTATGCCCAGCGAGCACCGACGCGCGCGTGCAGGTCGCGCTAATCCTGATTGGCAGTTCCGCGATCGCGCCTTCGGACACGCGCCCCAGGATTTTGCGCGTCTCGATCATCACGCGCTCCTCCTCGTGCGGAATATACGGCACGATATTCTCGACGATATCGAGCGCGGGCAGGTCGCGTCCCGCGCCCGAAATTCCCTGCATCGTGGTTACGATCACCGACTCCACTCCGAAGCGTGAGTCCAGGGCCTTGAGCGTAATCGCGAGCCCCGTCGCCGTGCAGTTGGGCAAGGTGGCGATATAGCCCTTCCATCCCCGCCGGCGGCGCTGCTCGTTCACGATCGCAATATGTTCGAGATTGACGCCCGGGATCATCAAGGGCACATCGGGGTCCATCCGATGGGGCCGCGCGGTGCTGATCGTAGGTACATGCCGCGCGTAGATCGGTTCGAGTTCGCGCGCCGCCTCGGATTCGACCGCCGCGAAAACCAGCCTTACCCCGTCCAGGCGCAGCGATTTCGCCTCCTGCACCGCGAGCCCCAGCGCCTGCCGCGGCGGCTCGCAGCCCTCGACGTACCAGCGGCGCATCCCGCTTTCCCGGTCCGTGATTGCGTCTTCGAAGTTGCGTCCGGCCGACCGCTCGGACGCGGCGAGCGCGGCGATTTCGAAATCCGGATGGCCGTCGAGCGCGGCCAGCACCTGCTGGCCCGCAATCCCGGTGGCTCCGACCACTGCTACTGGAATCTTCATTGTCTGGTTCTAAACGTAAGGATTTTTTTAAAGCGTATAGGCGCCGCGCATTCCGATCCAGCGGTATTCCAGCGCTTCAGACCCGCGCGCCGATCCAGTCCTCGACCACGGCCAAAAGCTCCTCCCCCACTTGGCTCAGTCGATGGTCGGCGCCCTCGAACAGCTTGAGCGTCTTGGGTTCCCCCGCCGCTTCGTAGAGCACTCGCGAGCACTGGTCGGGCAGGATCGAGTCGGCGGTTCCATGGATCAGCAGGAGCGGCTTGGGCTTGAGCTCGCCCACCACGTGCGCCCCCGCGAGCTGGCTCGAAATCGCGACTACTGTAGTAACCGCCTCGTGCAATGTGCCCGCGTTGATCGCGACGGCGCCGCCAAAGGAATGGCCGATCAACGCCGCACGCTCATGGCCTAGCGCCTTCAGGAAGTTCAGCGCGGCGAGAGTATCGAGCAGGCATTCGTTGAAGTCGTTGGGTGCGCGATAGTTCATCCGCGCAACGGTCATTCCCTTGCCCGGCATCTCGAGCCCGAGCCGCGGATACAGCATCGCCGGACCGTCGTAGCCGCCGATCGCGCCCGACACGCACAGTACCGCACGCGCCGCATTTTCCCCGGCCCCATGCACGATTACCGGGATCGGACCGCGCGTCGTGCGGACCGCAACCTTGCGCGCGCCCGCGACCTCATCGCCCGGCTCGACCCCGAGGATCTGGATTTCGAGCTCTTCGTCGGCCATGTTCTCTCACCGGCTTGCCCGCTTCTTGGGGTTGCTGGAAACGCGGGACCAAGCCGAAAAATGATGCGCCTCACCCGCCCTTGGTTATCCACACAATATTTTCACCGGCGGCGCCGATTATCCAGCAATGATGCTCTCAGCATCTTATACGCGCAAAAATATTTTCCGGCGATAAAGGAAATTGAGGAACCAAAGTTCGAGGACCAAACTGGCGACGGCGACCACAAGTTGGCCGTAAACTCCGAAGTAACTGTTGAGCTGGCCACCGACCAGGCGCCGCGCGATAGCTCCGAAATCAATCAAGTTCACCGCCATATAAATCGTAATTGGATTCACACCGATCCAGACAAACGGCTGCGCCCACTTTTGGTATTTCCAGATGTCGACCACCTGGTAAAAGAACGCCAGCAGCATTGCACCGTACCCACCGGTAACCAGCACGAAGGATGAGGTCCAGATTTTTTTTATGACCGGGAATTGAAGTCCCCAAAGCCATCCCAGCGCCACGCCTGCCATTCCAGCGCCAGCCAGGTAAATCACCTTCTTCTGGTCGGAAACACCTTTGTTCTTCAGCAACAAGCCGGCAAACACTCCTAGCAGGCACGTAGCGATGGCCGGCAGCGTGCTTAGCAATCCCTCGGGGTCATGATCCCCGTCCCATTTCCGCAGCGGCAGATATTGTTTGTCGACATAATTGGCGAGGTTTTTTCCTTCCCCGAAATTGCCGCTGCCGACGCCGGGCACTGGCACAAACGTCATTAACGCCCAGTAACCAAGCAGCAATCCCGCGCAGATCGCGACCAGCCCTTGCGGTTTGAGGTAACAAAACAGCAGCGCCGCAACGAAGTAACACAGCGCAATCCGCTGCAGTACGCCGAGCAGCCGGATGTCTGCGAATGCTGTCGCGAAGCCGCCGTAATAAAGGACCCCCAGCAGATACAAAAGAATTGCGCGACGGAAAATGCGTCTCACCGCCGCGTTTCGACCCGATTGCTGGATGGTTCTGGGCAGCGAAAGCGCCACCGAGATTCCGACAATGAAAACGAACAGTGGGAAGATCAGGTCTTCGAAGCGAAGCCCTTCCCACGCCTCGTGCTCCAACTGATCCGCAACAAACTTGATCGCTCCGGTGTCGCTGATTTTGCGCAGCCCCGCGACGAGACTATCGGCGCCGATGATCCAAAACATATCGAAACCACGCAGCGCGTCGAGCGATAACAATCTTGGGTTGGTGGTTTGGTTTTCAGGGCCGGGAATGGGCGAAGCGGCGATCTGGTTCATGCGTCACAAAAGTCTGATTGAGGAGGTTGCGGGTTAGATGAATCAGCAACAGTTACAGGCTCATGTTCGAAGCGGCCCCGCTCTGGGTCAGCACGCCTACTCCCGCTGCGGAAGGGAATGCGCGGCTCGAATTCCTGGCCCGAGCAGCGCGCCGGTTAGATGCTAGAGTCCAGCAGCCTCGGCAATCTCTTTGAGAAGTTTCCCGGCGTCAAAGTATTCGTTCGCGATTTCGCGGGCGGCGCGAGAATGACGAGCGTAATCGCTGTTTATGGAGCATATCGCATCGGCCGCCTCCTGAGCGTTGCCAAAGCAGAACAACCCAGCCCCTGTTGGTAGCGTCCGCTCGAACCCGGTGCGTTGTGTCACGACCGGTCGACCCGCAGCCAAATAGCATGCTGAACGGTCGCTGAACCAGCCCGAACCGGTGCGCGCGACGACATCTTTCGCAACAGTGAATTCCCCGCGCGACGAACCTATGTAATTTCGATACTCATCCGGGTCGAGCGACGTAGCCATGGCTGACCGAATCCTATACCCGGCTGAATTCATCCGCTCGTAATCCGCACCGCTCCTGAGACCAGTTGCGAGTTCGATCTTTTGACCCGATCGGTTAGGCACCTCGAGCATTTTCATGAAGTTGAGGTGCTTCGACCATGAGTAGTGCTCGCCTTTGATCTCAATATCCTGCCCCTTATTCTGCCAGGTCCCGACGGTTGTGAAGACACCCGAATCGGCACGACCAACAAAATCTGCCCAATGATCGAGTAATACGGGAGGCCTCGTAGGTTTCCACTCGAGGCCACCCGTCGGTAGCAGGCACTCTGCGCTGCCAAGATTGTAAGCGTATGTAAAGAAAAGCTTATGCGCGGCCGCGTATCTGATGGCCTCGGGATTGCCTTGCTCCAACTCAACCTGGAACAGACCGGGATCGGTCCCTAAGTACACCAGGCAACGCGCATTCGTCTGCTCCTCACCAGGGTCCAATGCACCGCACAAATTGATGATGGCGTCGGCGTCGCCGAGCAGCCGCATGCATGCAGCCTTGGAAATACCTAGGTATTCACCACTTTGCGGGTCACGAAACGCCCAACGGTCTTCGAAGCCGTGGCGAGCCAGTGCGCTTGTGACGACGGCCAGATTGCGTTTAGGGTCGGGTATGAAAGTTTCGGCGACAGGGTCATAAACCCATTCTCCGCCGCCGTCTTCCAGGTAGTAGACATCGAAACCCAGGCGCCGGAAGCCTATCAGATGATGCAGCAACTGCCAGATGATACCGGCAAACGGTAGTTTTACCGAAAGGTGGTAGACAACAATAAGGCCGGAGCGCATAAAGCCTGCGTCACTCGGCCTATCGGCTCTTGTGGCAGATGTCGCAGCGTCCGCTGCTGGAAAGCCTGGCACTTGCGACGCCCACTCATTATACACGCCTCATACGCACGCGTCACAGCTCTTCCCTTGCCTGCGCAGTTGACCAGTGGCTCGGCAGTCCCTCGATCAGATTCTTCGCGCGCTATCGCTCCCAGATTACCTGCGTGGCGTTTGTGTTCATCCAGGCCGCCTTGCCAGCTCGGTCGCGGACTAAAATCCAACCATTTTCGCCGATTTTCAGGACTGTGAATGCGCCGACCAGCGCTGCTTCGTAGGTCTTTCCCGGCTTTAGAAATGAGGGCGCCGAGTTCCCTACGCCTGCCGAACTCTCTCGGCACGCCGACACTGAAGCGATCAGGGACGCAAGCAATAAAGCACAAATAC
Organism: Binataceae bacterium (SeqCode); assembly: GCA_035624865.1. Classification (GTDB taxonomy): domain Bacteria; phylum Desulfobacterota; class Binatia; order Binatales; family Binataceae; genus JASHZA01. The sequence continues at coordinate 14,153 of DASPQS010000271.1, forward strand.
ATGATTTCATTTCCGTCTATCTCTCAAGCGCTCTGTGTCGTCGACCGAGACGATCGAGGCCGCACGCGTTTCGCGCGCGGCCTCGCTTCCTGCAACTCGATGTCCGCGCCGCCTACTTCCCGATCGCTCCCCGCAACTCCGTGCAACATTCCGCCACCGCCTGCTTCCCCAAATCGATCATCGACGCCATGCTCACAAATCCATGACAGACGCCGTTGTAGCGCTTGACCCTGACCTTCACGCCCGCCTTGCGCAGCGCCTCGCCGTAAGCTTCGCCTTCGTCGCGCAACGGGTCGATCTCCGCGGTAAGCACAAACGCCGGCGGCAGCCCCGCCAGGTTCTTCGCCGCGCCCGGACATGCGTAAGGATTGGTCTTGTCTTTCGCGGTCAGGTAATGGCCGTAGAACCATTCCATGTCACCGCGCGACAGGATGTAACCGTCCTTGGTAAATTCGCGCTGCGACGGGGTCTCGTTAGCGCAATCGGTCGCCGGATAAATCAGTAGCTGGCAGGCGATTTTCGGACTGCCCTTGTCCCGCGCCATTTGCGCCACCACCGCCGCCAGGTTGCCGCCCGCGCTGTCCCCGCCCACCGCGATTCGGCTCGCATCTGCATTGATCGCGCGCGCGTTCTCGGCCACCCATTTGGTCGCCGCATAACAATCATCCGGCGCCGCCGGGAACTTGTGCTCGGGCGCAAGGCGATAGTCGACCGAGACCGTTACGCACCCGGCGCCGTCGGTCAGGTCGCGGCACAACACGTCATGCGTCTCGATATTCCCGATCACCCACCCGCCGCCGTGGAAGTACACCAGCACGCCGAACGGGCCGTTGCCGCGCGGAGTGTAGATGCGCACCGGGATCTGTCCCGCGGGGCCGGGGATCTTGCGATCTTCGATTGTGCCCACTTCTTTGGGCTGTCCGCGAAATGCGGCAAACATCGTCTCGATCGCCTGTCGCGCATCGGCTGGCGACATGTCATGGAAGGGCTTGCCGCCCGCTGCCGCCGCCTGGTCCAGGATCGCCTTCATCTGGGGGTCAATTTGCATAACCGCCTCCTAATCGCCGGAATCGGCTGGTTTGATTTTGCATTATTCCGCCGGAACGAATGCGATCCTTAGGTCAACCGCGCCGCCTTGGCAAGCTCGCATCAGGACGCTAATTCTCCCCCACTCCTATTTGCAGGCCGCTGCGAGGTCTTCGAAAAACCGTGGGTAAGTCTTCGCTACGCATCCCGGATCCTTGATCCGCAGGCCCGCGAGTTTGAGCCCTGTTATCGCAAATGCCATCGCAATCCGATGGTCATCATAGGTCTCGACCGCCGCGGCACAGAGCGCCGAAGGCGCAACCTCGAGGCCGTCGTCGAATTCAGCGACCGTCGCGCCCAACCGCCGCAGCTCGGTGGCCAGCGCGCGAATCCGGTCGCTCTCGTGATGGCGGATGAAGCCGACCTTGCGGATGCGCGTCGGGGTCGACGCGAACGGAGCAATCGCGGCGACCGTCGCCACCATATCCGGCATCGAGTTCATCGCCACGTCGACGCCCGCGAGCCGCCCGTCCCCGCTGACCGTGACGGAATCCGGATTCCACGCCACCCGCGCGCCCATCCGCTCGAGAATCGCGAGCACTCCTATATCGCCCTGGGTCGAATCGCGCGTGAGCCCGCTGATCGTAACCCGTCCGCCCACCAGCGCCGCCGCTGCCGCGAAATAGCTCGCGCTCGAAGCGTCGGGCTCGACCCTGAAGCTGCAGCTGCGGTAGCGCTGGCCTCCCGGCACGGTAATCGTTTCTCCTTCAACCGAGCTTTGCGCGCCCCATCGCTCCATCAGCTTGAGCGTCATCTCGATAAACGGCCGCGCGGTGTCGCCCACGACCGTAAGTCTCAGCCCTTTGCGCCAAACAGGAGCCGGCATCAGCAACGCCGAAACAAACTGCGAGGAGAGACTCGCGTCGATCGTCGCTTCGCCTCCCTCGAACGCCTGCGCGGTAGTGTCGATCACTATCGGCGGACACCCGTTGCCCAGCTCGCTCCTCGCGTCCGCCCCCAACGCGCGCAGCGCATCGATCAGCGCGCCGATCGGCCGCTGGCGCATCCGCTGATTGCCGTCGATTCGGAAACGGCCCCGCCCGATCGTGACGAAACCCGCGAGGAATCGCATTGCCGTCCCCGCCCCACCAACGTCAAGTTCCCCTCTTGACGCCGCGATCGCGCCGCCGCGTCCCTCGACCGTGATCCGGCGCTTCGCCTCGTCTATCGCGACTACGAATCCCAGCGTGCGCAACGCCTCCGCCATCTCGCGCGTGTCGTCACTGATCAGCACCGCCTCGATCACCGAACGTCCGTCCGCCATCGCGGCCAGAATCATCGCCCGGTTAGTGATGCTCTTCGAGCCGGGAACCGAGACGGTCGCGTCCAGCGGATGGCCCGGCGGATGTATTTCGATTTCGTCTGTCGGCACGACAGATCGAGCTTATCCGCGCCGCGAATCCCCGCTCAAGCCGCCAAAAAGGCCGCCTGACGGACGAAGCACAGCGCATTCTCGATTCTCCGGAGATCACTCGGCAAGCTCCCAGGATTCATTCGAACAGAGTGCCGAATTCCTAGAAAAACCATCCTGTATCCGACGATGGGCCGAAGAGCGCGCCTACGAATCTTTCGAGCTCGACATTGAACTTCATGATCACGTGGTCGGAGCCGCGCGTGAAGCCAAAGCCGGGGCCGAGGTTATATTCGATTCCATGGGGCAGTTCGCCCCAAATAACGGGAAAGATATAGTGCTGCTGGTCGGCTAATGGATCCGTGTCGTCAATCAAGCCGACGCCCCCATAGAATTCGACGCCCGGGGACAGGTAACGCATCCAGCGGTAGTAGATCCCGTTGCGATATCCGAACTCGAAACCTTGATCGTGTCCTCTTCCATAGAGCGGCTTCTCGAAGACCGGATTCAGTATCAGGGAAAGCCGGCCGAAGTCTTTCTCGATGATCGGTTTCAGTTCGAGCTCGAGGTCCGCGTCGTCGAACTGCGGAGTCTTATGCCATTCGAGCTCGGTGTACCATCCCAGATTGACCGGCAACACATCTTCATCGAAGAGTCGGCCGCGTATACGAAACTTGTCGCCCGCCCACCAGTACCCGTGGCCCCGCGGTTCCGCCATGCTCAGGTATGCCGCCGTTTCGATTCGATCAGTGAGGCCGTAGGTGAGTTCGTAGGCGTTGTACCACATCCCCTGGCTGGCGAACGTTCCCTTCGCAGTGCCGTTGGGGCCCTGATTATGACCGTTAGCGATCACGGCATTGTCAGTTTCCACTTCGAGCATGCCGCGCGACTCGGTCGCGTACGGATAGATTTCGAATTCCCATGGGTCGACCTGTGCTACCGCCCGCTGTGGGCACATGAGAGGAATCGAGAGCAGAGCGCCGACCACAATCAGTTGCAGAGATTTGTTAAGATGAGTTTGCTTCATTTGCTCGATCTCTCGATGGAAGTAGTGGCCAGTGCGGAATCGATCCATCGCTCCAGCGCCGCCCGATCAGCTTCGGTAAGGCGCGCATCGGGATGCATAAGCCGGTACGACCAGGGAGGCATGTTCGCCTCGTGCAACGCCCGGCCGATCCATTCGAGCTTTCGCCGGCGGGTCGCTGGGTAGTAGCTACCCCATTCAGAGAAGTTCACTTCCTTGCGGCCGAGCGTTACGTCGTGAACGATGAGCCACGAAAGGGGAGCGATGCGGCTGTACCAGGGCCAATGGGTCTCATTGGAGTGACAGTCGTAACATGCGCGTCTGAATGTCCCCTCAATCTGGGGCGGAGCGGCAAGAGTACCCTGCGCCGGCGGATTGGTCCGCTCGGTCGGAACGAATTGGACGACGAGCAGAACGCCGAACGCTGCCGACGCAGCCGCCCACGTGAGCTTCTTGAGAATCACGGCTCATCACCAGCGCGGAGCCCCGGACGCGCTACTTCACAACGATGGCTCCCTCGGGCACGTCCTGGTGAAAGTCGTCGTAGAAGTCGTAGCTCCCCGGACTTAGCGCGGGCAGATGCACCGTGATCGTCTCCCCCGGAGAGACGGCTTTCTCGCGGTTAAGCTTGAAGCTCTCGAACTCGATGGTCTCTTTGTCGGTGTTGACGACTCTGACGGTCAACGCCTGGCCGGCCGGCACGGTCAACGTCTGGGGCGCGAACCGGTGGTTCTCGAAGCGCAGCTCCCGGACTCCGTCTTCCGCATGGACGTCAGCCGCGAAAGTCGGGACCGCTGCGGCTAGAATCGCTATCGTGCCGATGGCGCGAGTGAAATATTTCACCCTGCCCATTGAATCTAATCTGTGCCGCATTGGTTGCTCCCGCAGTTGAGATTGAGAATGATTCTCAATTACACCAGCATTGCAATGTCAAGCCCCGGTGTCAACCCCTCAACGCGTTTCGCGGTCGGCGCGACCCGCGATGTGCGGCGGGGCGGACGCCGCGGGGCGGAACACCCCCGGGTGGGTTCTTGTGGATGGGCGCTGCGATCGGCGCTTTTGTCCCCTGGCGGGCCGGAGTAGGAATAATCGGTGCCCCCACAGGAGTGGTTTTTCCGATGGCAATGACCAACCAGGCGACGATGCAGGTCAAGCTGATCGACTATGCGCGCGCGCCGATCGAGAAGCTCTACGCCGCCTTCCGCACCTGCTATTCGGCAGATACGCCGATCGAAATCTGGGAGAAGATCGAGGCTGAGAAGATCAGCCGGGACAAAATCCGCGAGTTTATCGGCGAGCGGCTCAAGACCGGGCACGCCTCGCCGCTCGAGCAGGTTGTGTTCTGGTTCGCGATCTCCGGCGTCTCGCGCTCGCTGTCCCATCAGTTCGTGCGCCATCGGATCGGAATCAGCTTCGAGCAGCAGAGCCAGCGCTACGTGCGTTTCAAGCAGGACCGGCTCGCCTATGTGATGCCCGAATCGTGGGAGCGGGCGAAACTCGAGGACGAATTCGCCGAATTGCTGGCGCGCACGTCCGACCTTTATACGAAGGCGCTGGCGGCAGGGATTCCGGCCGAGGACGCGCGCTTTATCCTGCCCAACGCGGCGCCGACAAATTTTCACGTGATGGTGAATTTCGCCGAGATGCTCCATATATGCGACCTGCGGCTGTGCGTGCGCGCGCAATGGGAGATCCGGCGGATGGTCGCGTTGATGCGCGCCGAGATCAAGCGGGCATTGCCCGAGATAGCGGTCTTCCTTCAGCCAAAATGCGGCGAGAACCGGATGGGTTACTGCGACGAATCGCTCCAGGATTGGCAGAAATGCCCGCTGGGGCGCGTACGGCCGCATAAGTCGGTCCTGTTCGAACTCTACGAGCGCTACGGAAGCCGCAAGGCCCAGGCGCTGCGCGAGGAAGATTTCCGGGCGGTCGAGGAAAAAGAAGGGCTCTAGCGCTCCGCTTTTCGTTTAGAAAATCACGGAGCGGGTTGTTGATACTATTCGACAACGCTCTGCCAAGCCCTTTAAAATTCCGGTAAACACGCCTATTATCCACGTGTAACGAGAACTTCACGATTTTGAGACGACCGTGGGCCTGATTGAATCCACCGTTCCCGGAGCCGGTTACCGGCTGATTGACCCATGCGGCTCGTGCGGCCGCGAAGAAGGGGTCTTCAGCGTGCCTTGGCCCGATGTTCCCAAGGAAGAGTTCTTTCTGCTTTGCGACCGCTGCCTGTGGCGCAAGTTCCATGATTTGCCGAAGGGGCGAATACGACGGGAACTGGTGAAGAAGGTTTTCGTCCGTTGCGTGTACGACAAACGCGCGGAGGCCTCGCGGAGCGTGCCTTCAGAAAAGTAATCCTCTTTTCGGTACGATTCAGGATTTCAACTTCGGTCTTTTTGACGCAGCCACTGCTCGCTCCCGCGTACGACCAGGCACTCGTTAACGGAGCAACAGCCTCCGGGCGATGAGGTGGTGAGCGGCGGGGTTAGGTGATAGACGAAGTCGAGGTGGCTTGGCCTGCGAGTAGGTCGATGCGCTGCACGAATTGCTCGGCGGAAAACCCTGAAGAAGCGAAGTTTTGCAGCGAATGCGGTTCGCCGATGGCGGCGAAGTGTCCGCGCTGCGGCGCCAGCGTCAAGGCTGGAGCGAAGTTTTGTAACGAATGCGGGGCGGCGCTGGGCGGGGTTGCGGCGGCGGGTGGGCAGGCCGCGGCACCGGCGGCGGCGAAACGGGGCGAGCCACGCGAGGCCACGGCGACATCCGCAGCGGCGCCTGGGGGTGGGGAGCGGCGGCATCTGACGGTGCTGTTCTGCGATCTCGTCGGATCGACGGAAATCTCGTCGAAGCTCGACCCCGAGGAATGGCGCGAGGTCGTCGCCTCGTACCATCGCGCGGCCGCCGACGCGATCGAACGCTTCGGCGGCCACGTCGCGAAATATCTCGGCGACGGCGTGATGGCCTTCTTCGGCTAT
>DASPQS010000272.1:0-5443 GCA_035624865.1 Binataceae bacterium (SeqCode)
GTCGCCGGCCACGAAACCGACGAAACCACGCAGCGCGGAATCTGGCGCCACTACCGCGAGGTAATGACGAAGTAAGTTCACTTCAGCCGTTGGCATCGGCCGTCGATGCCGCAGGCTAGACCCGGCTCGCACGGTGGCGTCGCCACGGTCCCGCATTGGTCACCGGCTTGTTGGAAGAACCTGCAGGACCCGTTCTGGCACCATAAATCGGGGCAGCATGGTCCAACTTTGTAGCCGCACGCCTGGCCGGGTTCCTGGCAGGCCTGCTGTATCGCCGCGAGCGTTTGCAACGATTGCGGCTCGTCAGTCACTTCACCGTGCGCCATCACTGATCCAATCAGCGCAACAGTCCCCGCTATCGCCGCTAGCCATCCAGTCCGGTTCCACATACCCGCCTCCCCCGTCACCTGTGCTTCGTTAACGAAGCGGGACGACGCGAGTTCTGATCGCCCAGCAAGCGCGATGCCCGGGTCGAACATCTGCGAACGCTTGATTTCCTTGGAGGGATTCCGGAGCGTCGCAGATCGGACGCCTGAGCGCCAAAACGATGGCTATTGTCGAATCCCCCTGCCCCAGCGTAAGGTGCGGTCAGAACGCCCAGCCGGCGGCACCCAAGGAGAAAACATGAAATTCGGCATCTTCATGGCCCCGTTCCATCGGGTCGGTGAGAATCCGGCGCTCGCCTTCGAGCGCGACATGCAGCTCATCGAATGGCTCGATGAACTCGGGTTCGACGAGGCCTTTATCGGCGAGCATCACTCCGCCGGATGGGAAATCATCTCATCGCCGGAGATTTTCATGGCGGTCGCGGCGACGCGCACCAAGCGCATCATGCTCGGCTCGGGCGTGGTCAGCGTCCCCTACCATCATCCGTTCAACATCGCGAACCGTTTCGCGCTGCTCGACCAGTTGACTCGCGGACGCGTCATCCTCGGCTGCGGTCCCGGCGCTCTCCCCTCTGACGCCTACATGCTGGGCATCGAGACCACCACGCAGCGAGATCGCATGGTCGAAGGCATCAAGGCCATGATGCGCCTCTTCAACGAGGACGGCGGCGTCACCATCGACGGCTCATTCTTCAAGATGCGCGACGCCCATCTCCAGGTGAAGCCCTACCAGAAGCCGCACATGCCGGTCTTCGTGGCGAACACGTTCTCGCCGTCCGGGATGGTCGCAGCGGGACAGCTCGGATGCGGCGTGCTGTCGATCGCAACCTTCGCTCCGGGCGGGTTGAATGAGTTGCCCAAGCGCTGGGCCATGGGTGAAGAGATCGCGGCGGAAAATGGCAAGACGCTGGATCGCAACAACTGGCGGCTGGTCTTCCCGGTTCATCTCGCGGAATCAAAGAAGGAAGCTCTCGACGATATTCGCGACGGCTGCAACCTATGGATTCAGAAGTACTTCATCGAAACGCTCGGAGCGAAAATCCAGTTCGAGGAATATCCCGGACAGCCGACCGAGGAGATGACCGCCGACCGGATGGCCTCGCGCGGCGGCGTAATCGTCGGCACTCCCGACGACGCGATCGCGAAGATTAAAGAGGTGTGGGAAGCCTCGGGCGGCGGCTTCGGCGGACTGCTGCTGCTGGCGCATGAATGGGCGCCGCGCGAAAAGATTCTGCATTCGTATGAACTGTGGGCGCGCTACGTCGCACCCCAGTTCCAGGGATCGACGGTGCCGATCCAATTCTCGCAGCATTGGACCGAAGAGCGTCGCGACATGCTGTTCGGCACCTCGGTGCAGGCCATCATGAAGTCGATGCAGGATTACAAGGAGAGCCGCGAGGCCGCCGGCCACAAACCGTCGGAACTGGCCGACCGTCCGATCACGCGAGTACGCCCGTAACGGATTAGTCCGCTCGCGCTTTGCTGCTTGCGCGGCGGGCCGACGGCATTCTTCGATTCCGTCAGCCCGCCGCGTTTCCAGCCTGTGCGCCGGCCGCCGCGAGAATCGCCGCCGGCTCGACTTGCGGCCCGTTCAAATAGATGAGACGGCCGTCATCGGCGTTTCGTTCGCGCAACCAGCGCGCCACGATCGCCATCGCCTCCAGGTCACCCCGCGCAACCGGCCGCATTGCGAACCGTTCGTAGTTTTCCGCAACGAAAGCCGCGACCTCCTCGACCGCCCTCACCGAATCGAGCTCGCGCAGCAGCGCCAGACGCCCGCTCAGAACCACGTAAACGATCGCGGCCGCGTGATCGGAGCACGACGGCCGCACCACGATCACCAGGTTGTTCTCCTTCACCACACGGCTGATACGGCTGGCGCGGTCGGCCAGCGTGGTCGCGGCCTCGAGGTCGCGATGGTGCCGATTGGCTTCCTCGAAGCGCATCGCCGCCGCCGCTTGATCGCGCGCCCGCGCGAGTTCGCCCAGCAGCGGACCGCTCCGCCCGCGCAGAAACGAGACCGCCCGCCGCACCCGCTCCCCGTATGCGTCTTCGTTGACGCCGAGGTTGCACGGCGCCGCGCAATGACCCATCTGGCCGTAGAGACACGGCGAGAAATCCTCGTGCGGCGCAAGCCGTCCGCTGCACACGCGCAAGCCCATCAGGCGCGAGAGCGCGCGCACCGCATGGTCCAGATTGCGCCGTCCGATGAACGGCCCAACCTGCATCACGCCGGTCCGCGCGGTGAGCTTTTGCGCAACCTGCAAGCGCGGGAACGGATCCATCAGATCGATCTTGAGAAAGTAGGCCGGCGCCGCCGACTTCAGCATCCGGTTGTACGGAGGCTTGAGCTCGCGGATGAGCTGCGCCTCGGTAAGGCCCGCTTCGAGCACGGAGCGCTTGACCCGCGTGTCGATCGACCGTACGTGGCTTATCAGCTCCGCGGTCTTGGCGTTGAGATTCGCGCCGCCGTTGAAATACGAACCGACGCGATCGCGCAATCGCGCCGCCTTGCCCACGTAGAGCAGATCGCCGCGTCCGTTGCGCATCATATATACGCCGGGCAGCTGCGGCATCGCAGCGATTACCTCGGGCGGCACGTGGCGTTCGATCCGCCGGCCGGCGAGACCGCGATGATGATCGTCGATCAGGCGATCCAGCCGGTTAAGTCCCATCTGCGCCGCGATCTCAAGAAAAATCGAAAGCAGCTCGGCCGCCATCCGCGCGTCCCCGAGCCCGCGATGGCGTCCCTCGGTGGACAATCCGAAATGTTCCGCCAGCAGATCGAGCCGGCGGCGCTTGAGCGACGGCGCAAACCGCCGCGCCATCCGCACCGTGCACAGGATCGGATTGGTCAACCCGATACCGAAGAGGCGGCGGAATTCGAAATCGAGAAACGACCGATCGAACGCCGCGTTGTGCGCGACCATCACGGCGTCGCCAAGGAAAGCGCGGAAAGCGGGTAGAACCTCCTCGATCGGCGGCGCCGCTGCGACCATCTCCTCCGTAATCGAGGTCAGCCCCGTGACGAAACGCGGGATTCGCATGCGCGGGCGCACCAGGCTCTGGAACGATTCGCAGATTCGCCGCCCCACCATTCGGTACGCGCCAATTTCGATAATCGATCCGGGAGCCGCACGGCCGCCGCTGGTTTCCAGATCGACTACGACGAAGCGTGCCTCCTCGAGCGCAACGCGCAGCGACGAGCTCCGGCGCAGCGACCACAACGCCGTCGCGGGGTCGAATACGAAGTTGGGATCCTCCCCGAGCAGGCGGTCAATCAGCCGCGCACCCAACTCCGGATCGGAGCCGGCCCCTTTGAAGAGCAGGCCCATCAGCTCGCGCGCGTCGGCACCCGCGGGTCGCGCCTGCAAAAACGCGTGGAGTTTCTCTTTCGTGCTGGCGTGCGGAAAACGCGCGCTGGACGGTTCGATCGCCGCTACCACCGGTTTCGCGCCACGCGCAGTCGCTTCATCGGACTCCTCGAAAAGCCGGTCGTCGCGCCCGGTCTCCATCCCCGCCACACTCCATCTTGATCCCTTTGTCGCTTAACAGAGCGGGGCCTCGGCCGCAACGATCCTCTTTTCTGCCTGCTGGCGCTCGCGCCTCGTAAGCCCTAGAATTTGATCAACGCCAAAGGAAGAAAGATCATGGAACGCGTAGAACTTACCCGCGACTGCGAAGCGGTTCAGATTCCAGCCGGCCAGCGCACGATCCTCGAAAAGGGCATCGAGGTGTTTATCACCCAGTCGCTCGGCGGCACCTTCACGCTGCAGGTCCCCGCCTATGGCGGGCTCTTCCGTATCGCCGGCAAGGACGCCGACGCATTGGGGAAGACTCCCGAAGAAGCGGCGGACGCGGAGGTTGCCAGCGGCGACCTCGAGGCGATGGTGTGGGAGCAGCTCAAGACCTGTTACGATCCGGAGATTCCGGTCAATATCGTCGACCTCGGTCTGGTGTACGGGATGGAACTGAGTGCTCAGTCCGACGGCACCCATAAGGTCGACGTCAAGATGACGCTGACGGCGCAGGGCTGCGGGATGGGCGCGACGATCGCGTTCGACGCCAAGCAAAAGTTGATGACCCTCGCGGGCGTCTCGGAGGCCAACGTCGATATCGTCTGGGACCCGCCGTGGAACCCGCAGATGATCTCGCCGGAGGGGCGCGAGCGGCTCGGGATTGACTAATTTCACCCTTGACGCAAATTCTACTTCGTGGTAATCGTAAGGGTTCCGATCAGAAAAGATGTTTGCGATTGTAAAAACTGGCGGAAAGCAGTATCGCGTGGGTCCGGGCGACCAGATTGTGGTCGAGCGAATTGCGGGCGAAGTGGGTAGCGAGGTTTCGCTGGGCGAAGTTTTGGCGATCAGCGACGGCGACGTCAGCTCGATTGGGCGGCCGAGTCTGCCCAACGCGTCGGTGCGGGCGCGAATCGTTCAGCAGCCGCGGGGGACCAAGCTGCTGGTTTTCAAGAAGAAGCGGCGGAAGAACTACCGGCGCAAGCGCGGCCATCGGCAGGAACTGACGGTCCTCAAGATAGAAGAGATCAGCCAGGGCGCCTGATTCGCCGGACCGCCCGAATCACAAAGTTCCCGAGAATTACAAAGTTGTGGACAGCCGGCATTGGATGCCTTAAAGGAGATGAGCCATGGCGCATAAGAAGGGACAAGGCTCGACCCGCAACGGGCGGGACAGTCCGGGACAGCGCCGTGGAATCAAGGTCTACGCCGGCGAGAACGTCAAGGCCGGCAATATCCTGGTGCGGCAATGCGGCACGCGGATCCATCCGGGGAACAACGTCGGGATGGGCCGCGACTTCACGATCTATGCGAAGGTCGACGGCGTAGTGAAATACGAACCGTACCGCAAGGTGAAGCATCGGGTGAGCGTCGAAGCCGCGAGCGGTGAGGCGGCGCCCGCGGAAGCGGCGGCGGCTTCGAGCTGAACGGCGCGAAAATCAAGGTTTGCGAAGCAAAGCCCCGCGAATGAACTTCGCGGGGCTTTTTCATTTCTGGGTTTTTTCAAGTCCCGGCTTTTTAATGTTCATGGCGGGAGCG